>NZ_JBFULQ010000118.1:0-13833 GCF_054049815.1 Mesorhizobium sp. P5_C1
ATATTGTTGGGACCATCGCCTGATATATCGATGACGCTGCGTTCGCCCTCGAAAGAAGTGCGATCGAAAATCTCGGTGCCGAAAGCCAGTGCAGTGGAAATCGAAGTGCCGCGGAAGCTGCGGAACGGCCGGGCCGCGACCTTGTCGGCAAAGCTGTTGGCGCTCTCGGCGCTGTCGATGATTTGCCAGTCGATGATCGCATCGTCGCGCACCGTGCCGGCCCATTCGAAATAGGCGAGCGCGATGCGGCCCGTCTTGCCGGCGCGGACAGCCTGGATGAAATCGGGATGCCGCAGCGCCTCGACATAACCGGCGCGCTGCAGGGCAAACTCCTTCTCGTCCATCGACAGCGAAATGTCGACCGCCAGCACCAGCTCGACATCGACCGCCAGCGCATCCGGCGGCGGGGCGGTCGGAGTAGCCTGGGCACAGGCAAGACAGGCAAGCAGGCGTAAAGCATCAAGCATGGCCGACGCCAGAGTTGTTTCTTCGCGAAATCTTCCTTCGCGATCGCGGCAAAATAAAGCTTGGAGCCCGTAACCGGGGAAAACAGCCTATTTCTTGCGGCGGGCGGCCGCCGGCGGCGGGTCGATCGCACCGGCCCTGACGCGGACAGGTTTCAGCGCCTGCGCACCGGTATCCTTGACGATCGTCAACGCGCGGGGAAAGAACTGATTGTTGTGCAGCCCGCGTCCGATGTTGAGGATCGCCGTCTCGGGCAAGCGCTTATCCAATGTCGAAAGCACGCGCCGCAGCGAGGGCCCGTCGAACGCGTCCAGGGCTTCGTCGATGATCACCCATTTCGGCTGCCGCAAGGCGAGCCTGGCGAAGGCCAGCGAACGCTGTTCGTCATCGCCCAGCTCATGCTCCCAGCGCGCGCTGCGGTCGAGTGAGGATGACAGCCGTCCAAGCCCGACTTCGGCAAGCACCGCCGAAATGTCGGCGTCGCTCGCCGGCGCAGGTCCGTTCGGGTGATCGAGGACCTCGCGCAGCGTACCGGTCGGGAAATACGGCACGCGCGGCACGAATATGGGGTTTTCTCCCGCAGGCAGGCCGATCCGCCCACTCCCCCATGGCCACAGGCCGGCAATGGCGCGGAAGAACAACGTCTTGCCGGCGCCGGGGTCGCCGGTGATCATGACGCGCTCGCCGGGACGGATTTCGACATGCTCGTCGGCAAGCTTGGTGCAGCCGTCCCGCGAGGCCACTTCGAGCTTCTCGAAAGTCAGGCTGCCATTGGCGTTCTCGCCGAAGGCAATGCGCCTTTCCTTGTCGTGCAGCACATCGGTCTCATTGAGCGCGATGCGGAAGTCGGCGACGCGCATCAACGTGGCGCGCCAGTCGGCGATGCTGCCGATATTGTTGATGAACCAGCGCAACGAAGAGTGAACCTGGTTGAAGGCGCCGACCGCCATCATCAGCCCGCCAAAGCTGATATCGCCGGAGAAATAGACCGGCGAGGCGACCAGGATGGGTGCCACGACGGTGATCCAGCCATAGGTGTCGGTCACCCAGGACAGGTTGATCTGGGCGGTGTAGATGCGGCGCATGGCGCCCAGGACCGTACCGAGGTCGAGTCCGAGCCGTCGCCTGGCGTCGGCCTCGCCATGGTACAGCGCGATGGCATCGACATTCTCGTTGACGCGCACCATCGACGAGCGAAGCTCGGCTTCGCGTGTGTAGCGGTCGCTGTTGAGGCGGATCAGCGGTCGCCCGACCAGCCAGCTCAGCCAGGAGGCGGTGCCGGCATAGAGGATGGCGGCCCAGACCATGTAGCCCGGTATGGCCAGCGCGGTGCCGCCAACATGAAACACGAAGCCCGAGGACAGTTCCCACAACACGCCGACGAAGGATACGAGCAGGATACACGACTGCAGCAAGCCGACGCCGAGGTCGGTCGACAGGTCCGACAGATGCGCGGCGTCCTGCTGCATGCGCTGGTCGGGATTGACGCCGATGGCGCCGGCATTGGCCAGACGGAAGGCCCGCGCCGGCCGCATCCACTGGTCGATCAGATCCAGCGTCAGCGCCTCGCGCAGCTTCAGCCTGATCATCTGGTTGAGCCAGGTCTGGCCGATGTTGAGCACCAGAAGTCCGCCGGCGATTGCCGCAAAGACGAGAAGCTGGTGCAGGAAGGCCGCCATGTCGCGGCGCGCAAGCGCATCGTAGAAAGGCTGGTTCCAGCGGTTGAGCAGGACCTGGCCGATCGACGTTGCGATGATGACGGCCATGATGCCGACCGATGTCCAGAGCAACCAGCCGCGAACCGGCGATCCCGTCAGCGCTTGCCTGATCGTCGCCACCTGATCGCCCAGGCTGCTGGCTTCGACCGCCACGGCAGCCGGCTGAACGGTGGCTGCATTGTCCAGTTGATCAGCCATGGCTGAGGTCCTTGCGTTCAGTGCTGAAACCGGATGGAGAGACTTGATCGCATCCGTCGTTCAGATGGGCTGCGAGCCCCCTTGCGACAGATAGGGTGGGACAAGGCCCCTGGCGTTCTTGTCGCGATCACGAAGCCGTCACCCCCGCAGCCGATGGCTTGGCATCCCCGGCCTCCTTCTGACGGCCGAGCCGCGTGGCGCCATGCGGCGACAGCACCGGCACGAAGACGCGACGCGAGGCGCGCTGGGCGACCGGAACGCCTTGATAGAGCCGCTTCTGCGCCTCGACGACGATGACGCCGGAAAAGATCGGCCACAGCCGCCGGCCGGCGCGTTCCAGCACGTTCTGGAAGCGCATCATGAAGCGACGCCGCGATGGCGGGAAGAACAGCGCATCGGACCAGGCGGCCGGCGTGAAATTCGTCTCGCGCAGCAGTTCGGTAAGCTGGCCGCGCGAGAAAGGCCGGCCATTGCCGAACGGCGTGTGCTCGAAGCGCGCCCAGACGCCGCGCCGGTTGGGCACGACGATGACGACGCGGCCAGCCGGCGACAGCACCCGCCAGATCTCGTTCAGCGTTTCGCGCGGATTTTCGACATGTTCGAGCGAATGGACGAGCAGCATGCGGTCGATGCAGGAATCGACCAGCGGCAGCTCCTCGTCGAAGACCAATGCCGTCGCCGTCGGCCCCGTCGCCGGCCACACCACGGCGCCTTGCGTTGCCGGCATGAAGGCGAAGACCCGCTCGGCATCGGCGCCGAAGCGCTCCAGCCACGGCAAGGTGTAGCCGAGGCCGACCAGCCGTTCATTGGGCACGGCTGCCCAGATCGACGACAGCGCCATGGTGATCGAGCGCTCGGCGAACCGGCCGAGCGTTGTCGAATAGAAGGAGCGAAGATCGACGATGTCGGAATGCATGCGAGGGATGTAGCCGTGATATCGGCGGGTTTCAACAAAAGGCCTCGACGAGGTCGACATTCCCGAGTGACACTTGTCATCTCCCTGGGATGTCATTCGACATTCCGGGATGACATCGGCGCCTTGGCGCCCTATGTCTGCGGCGACAATGGAGAGATGCGATGCCGGTCGAAATCGAACAGTTCATGTGCCGCAGCGACAATTTCGGCGTGCTGGTGCATGACCCCAAAAGCGGCCAGACCGCGATCATCGATGCACCCGAGGAAGCGCCGATCCTGGCCGCGCTCAAGCGCACCGGCTGGACGCCGACGATGATCCTGACCACGCATCACCATGTCGATCATGTCGAGGCCAATCTGGCGCTGAAGGAGCGCTTCAAGCTGCGCATCATCGGCCCGGAAGCGGAAAAGGCGAAGATTCCCGGCATCGACGAAACCGTCGAAGAAGGTTCCGTCGTTCATCTCGGCGATGAACGGATCGAGGTGATCGCCACGCCTGGCCACACCGCCGGCCACGTCTCCTATCACTTGCCGGCATCGAAGGTGGCGTTCACCGCCGACACGTTGTTTGCGCTGGGTTGCGGGCGGCTGTTCGAATGCAAGCCGCCGGTGATGTACGAGTCGCTGAAAAAGCTTGCAGCGCTGCCCGCCGCGACCGTCATCTATTGCGGCCATGAATACACGCTCTCCAACGCGCGTTTCGCGCTGACCGTCGACCCGACCAATTCGGCCTTGAAGGAGCGTGCCGCCAAGATCGAGGCGTTGCGGGCCGAAAACAAGCCGACGCTGCCGACGACGATCGGCGAGGAACTGTCGACCAATCCGTTCCTGCGCTGGCACGACCCAGCGATCCGCAAGCATCTTGGGCAGGAGAAAGCTTCGGACGCCGAGGTGTTCGCAGAAATCCGCAAGCGCAAGGATAATTTCTAAACAAAGACAGGATGGTCTGGAACCCATGACCAGCGCAGCCGAAATCATCGCGATCCTCGGTCTGAAGCCGCATCCGGAGGGCGGCTGGTATGCGGAGACCTTTCGCGACGGCGCCGGCGGCGCGCGCGGCCATTCGACCGCGATCTATTTCCTTTTGGAGCAGCACCAGGTTTCGGCCTGGCACCGGGTCAAGGACGCCACCGAGGTCTGGCATTTCCACGCCGGCGCCCCGCTGGCGTTGTCGATGAGTGAGGAAGATGGCGCCGTGTTCGAGCAGGTGCTCGGCATCGACCTGGCGGCGGGCGAGCGGCCGCAGATCGTCGTGCCGGCAGGCTGGTGGCAATCGGCGCGCAGCCTGGGCGAATGGACCCTGGTCGGCTGCACCGTCGCACCGGGCTTTGAGTTCGCCACCTTCGAGCTGGCCGAGCCCGGCTGGCAGCCGAAACAACCCCAACTCAGCAAGAACCCCTAGCTCAGCAGGAATCCTAGGGTGATCGCCAGTTGGGCGGCGTAGTAGAGACCCCAGACGGCCAAACGCATCCAGACGCGGTGTGGCGATATGGCGGCCACCAGGAATTTTTCCGTGGCGAGCAGCCCGTCCGATGCCATGAACAGCAGCGCGCCGCCGACAATCGAGACGCTGCCTGTCGTCAGCGCCGAAACGCCCATGGCGAGGATGGCCGCGATATAGACGATGATCGGAACGCGCAAGCCCGGACCGACACGCCGCCAGAGCGCCGCCAGCATGACGATCGCGAACACCGCCATCGCCAGCGCGATCGCCCCGCGCCACGACTCGGCGCCAAGCAACTCCAGGCCGCCCCCACTGCGCAGGAACAGCGCGACATAGACGATGTGGGCGACGAGAAAACTGGCCAACCCGCCGAGAAAGGCCCTTTCGCCGTCGCGCGACAGGAAGGCATCGCCAGCGGCGCTGAGCGCAAGGGCGATGACCAGCAGCAGCGGGCCGCCTTGCAGCGCCGCCAGCACGGCAAGCATCGCCACGGCGAGTGTCTTTGCCGCCGAGCGGGCGAGCGTCGGCGGCATGCCTGATATGAAGGCGTAGATCACCGCCGCCACCAGCGAAAAGATCAACGTAGCATTCGCATTGGCGTCGATGCCGCCTGCAAACGGCATCGTCATGCCTTGGCTCCGCTTTCGGTCACGACCGGCTTCCGCAGAAACAGCGATTTTGCCGCCAGCGCCGCCCCGCCGGTGATGAGCACGCAGGCGGCGAGGATGCGCAGCGACGGCTCGGCGACGCCGGCCGCGATCAGCACCAGCGTCGACAACAGCGACGCCGCATAGCTTGCCGCGCCGAGCACCTGGATGTTGCCGCGCTTGACGCCGATATCCCAGGCGTAGAAGGCCGCGCCGACCGGCATCAGGCCGAGCCCGAGCACGGCCAGCCACTGGCCGGCACCGTTCGGCAGCACGGTTTGTTCCAGCGCCAGGTGGCAACCGAGCGACAGCACCGCGGTGGCGGCGCAGAACCAGGTGACGATGCTGGTCGGCACCGACGGGAAGCGCCGCGACAGAAGCGAATAGGACGACCACAGCACCGCACAGACGGCGGCCATGGCATAGCCGAAGGCGTAGCGGGCATCGAAGGCGAGGCCGCCCCCTTTGGTGACGATCAGCACGGTGCCGGCAAGGCCGAGCAGCGCGCCGACGACATGGTTCCAGGCCAGGCGCTCGCCCGGCATCAGCGCCGAGCCAAGCACGATCAGCAGCGGCCACAGATAGGCGATCAGGCTCGCCTCCACCGCCGGCGCATTGCGCAGCGCGGTGAAGTAGAAGAAGTGGTAGCCGAACAGGCCGGCAATGCCGATCAGCCAAACCTGCGGCGGTATCTTCTGGCTCTTGTCGGGGGCCGGCATGACCAGCCGCGCGACAAGCCCGACCCCGGTGCCGATCGAAAACGTGATTGCCGACAACAGGAACGGCGGCACTTGGCCGGAGGCATCCGTAAGCAGCGCCAGCAGCGCCCACATGGCGACCGCCGAAAAACCGATGAGTGTAGCGCGCCCCATTCTGTCTCCAGTGGTGCGCCCCATTCTGTCCTCAGTGGCGCGCCTGACCTATTGTACCGCTTCGAAACGCCTGGCGCTGATGGTCAAGGTGCCGATCTGCGTTCCGACCGTGGCGTGGATCGGCGCATATACGCCGGTTTGGCCGAGCGGCGCAAACGTCACCATCATGCGGCTGCGGTCCTTCAGGTAGTTGAGCGCCTTGCGGCCCTTGCGGTAGCCCGCCACCGGGTCGAAGCCCATCCGGCAGGTGATGGTATCGCCCTTGTAACCGGGCACCGAGATCGTGCCTTTCGACGCGTAGGTCAGCGTCAGGTCGGCGCGCATCTCGCCATCATAGAATTTCACCGTGCGGCCGCAGACCTGGTCTAGGCTGTCGGCGTGGATGACCGTGGCGGCCATCGGATCGAGCACCGATGCCAGGTCGCCGGTGCCAATCGGCACCCAGCTCTTGGGATCGCGCTTGTCCGGCGCCGGGATGACCTGCGTCGAGGTGACCGTGCCATTGGCAAAGCGGATATCGACCACCGATGCCTTCTTGCCGGAGGTGTAATCGGCACGAAACGCCTGCGGCACCATCTTCTTGCCCGAGATCGTGCCTTTGGACGAGACCGTGCCCTGGGTATCGTCGAACAGCTTGGCGAGACCGGCAGCTCTGACGCTGCCTTCGATCGCGTAGGCGCCGTTCTCATAGTGGCTGGAAAACGTTGATTTCGCTATCGAAAGACCAAAAAATGACACGATGTACTCGCCCTTAAACGACTGCGGCGAGGCAGCTGTGGCGGCGGACGGCAAGGCGATGGCGAGCATGGCAGCAAGGGCGTGAGAGGAACGAAGCATGGCGGCATCGGGTCCTTGATTCTTGGCCGGAGGCGGGCAACTCCGGGCTGGCATGTCCCTGTCAGACCGCTTATAGGATGAATTCCGGCCTTAATATGAAATGCCGGGCGCGTCCGTGGGCATGCCGGAGCTTGACGCACCGGTGAAATGCAACTATGGAACGCCAACTTTTTCCATAAGGCCGCCTGACCAGAACCGCGCGCCACCCGGCGTGGGCATAAAGGTTTGGCAGACCCGAGAACTGAAGGTTAGAACTATGTCCCGCACCTGCGAACTCACTGCCAAGGCAGTCATGTCCGGCAACAATGTGAGCCACGCCAACAACAAGACCAAGCGTCGCTTCCTGCCGAACCTCGTCAATGTGACGCTGATCTCGGAAGCGCTGAACCAGAACGTGCGCCTGCGCATTTCCGCCAACGCCCTGCGTTCGGTCGAACATCGCGGCGGTCTGGATGCCTTCCTGGCCAAGGCCGACGTCAAGGAACTGTCGCAGCGCGCGCGTCTGTTGAAGAAGCAGATCGCCAAGAAGCTTGCCGATCAGCCTGCTGCCTAACATCGTTTAAAGGCGGGGGACGACCGCCTTGGGCATCGGATCCAAGCCTTTCAAAGTGGCTTCCGATGCTCAAACAAAGCGAGCGTGATTCGGTTTCGGAATAACGCTCCGCTGGTTCCATTACCCAGGATAAAAAAATGAGTTCCTTCTCGCGATACCTGCCCTTCGTGGCCGCCATGGCGCTTGTCGTCGTGGCATCGAACATTCTCGTGCAGTTCCCGATGCAAGGGCAGATCGGCGGCCTGTCGCTGGCCGACCTTTTGACCTGGGGCGCCTTCACCTATCCCTTCTCGTTCCTGGTCACCGATCTCGCCAACCGCCGCTACGGGCCTGCCGTGGCGCGCAGGATCGTCTTTGTCGGCTTCATGACTGCCGTCATCTGCTCGATCCTCGTCCCGCCCTTCCTGTTCCGCCACGGCCTGATCGAATTCGAGACCGCGGCCGACCGGCTGGTGCGCATCGCCGCGGCGTCAGGTGCTGCGTTCCTCTGCGCGCAATTGCTTGACGTCACCGTGTTCAACCGGCTGCGCCGGCAAAGCTGGTGGCGGGCGCCGATCGTCGGCACGCTGGTCGGCTCGGTGTTCGACACCGCCGTGTTCTTTACCGTCGCTTTCTCTGCCGCTTTCGCCTTTGCTGGTCCCAACGACAGTTTCGCGCTCGAAACCGCACCGCTGATGGGTGTGTTCCATGTCGACGCTATGCGCTGGATCTCCTGGGCGCTCGGCGACCTCAGTGTGAAGCTGATCATCGCCATTGTGGCGCTCATCCCCTACCGGCTGCTCGCCGCCCGCTGGAGCCAGCCGGCTGTCGCGGTCTAGGCCGTTTCGGATAAGATCACGCCAAACAGAAAGAAAGCCCGTGATCCCCTGGGTCCAGCTCGATTCGGCAAAGACACCAGACGGCCAACAAGAACTTCGCCTCAAGCGGCGCGGTTCCGAATTCTCGATCATGCTCGGCACCAATGAGCTGATGAACAGCCGCCTCAGCGGCTCCGAGCAAGCGCTGGCAAAACTGTCTTGCCAAAGGATTGCCGACCATCGGCGGCCGAGAATGCTGATCGGCGGGCTCGGCATGGGTTTTACCTTGCGCGCCGCCCTCGCCGAACTCGGCAATGATGCCAGCATCGTCGTTGCGGAGCTGGTGCCGACGGTCGTCGCCTGGGCACGCGGCCAAATGGCCGAGGTGTTTGGCGGCTGCCTTGACGATCCGCGCGTCACGGTCGAGGAAACCAACGTCGGCCAGTTGATACGGTCCGAGCCGGCAGCCTGGGACGCCATCCTGCTCGATGTCGACAACGGCCCGCAAGGCATCGTCCACAAGTCCAACGACGCGCTTTACAGCCTGCAGGGGCTGGGAGCCGCGCGCACCGCCCTCAAGCCGGGCGGTGTCCTGGCGGTGTGGTCGCAAGGCCCCGACGGCGGCTTCACGCGGCGCCTGAAGCAGGCTGGCTTTGCGGTCGAGGAGATCAACACGCGCGCCAACGGCAAGCGCGGCGCGCGCCATGTCATCTGGATGGCCGCCAACGGCCCACGATCCTGAGCGAGAGCCGGGCCGCGGTCCGGTCTACCTCGACTTCTGGAGTTCCGCGGCAAGGGCTTCCAACAGCCCGCGTGTCCCCTCTTCCCGCCCTTTCGCGGAATCGACACCGTCGAAAAACGCGCCCTGCTCGGTATAGGTCAGCCGCGTGCCACTGCCCGAGGGGGTCAGCTCGACGGTGGTGAGGGATGCCGACATTGGCTGGGGCCCGATCGCCATCCTGTAGGAGAACACGATGCGCTGATCGACAACGATGTCCTGGAACTGCGCGTCGAGCCTGATCTCYGGACCGCCGGCATAGCTGAATCGCGACACCTCGCCACCGCCGACGCGGAAGTCGAAGCTAAATTCGGCGATGGCAAAACCATCGCCATCGATCCGCCAGCGCCGCACAGTCGCCTTGTCGGCGAAGGCATGGAAGACTTGGGGCGGCGATTGCGGATAGGTCCTCTCGATGGTGAACGTGGAGTGGATGACGGAATGCTCGTCTTTCACGGGGGCGATTTGGTTCATGTCTGTTCGTCCTTTTCCTGATCTTGAACTTTCGGGGGCGATTGATCTGTGTCGGCCAGGATCTGGCCAAGTCGGTCGAGCTGACGTTCCGCCGGTATGCGGCGTTCAGCAATCCAGTCGGCGAGCGGGGCAAGCCCGCCCGGTTCGATCCGGCAGGTGCGTACCCGTCCGATCTTTTCGCTGCGGATCAGCCCGCAGGCTTCCAGCACCTGCAGATGTTGCAGCACGGCGGCGAACGTCATGCCGAACGGCTCCGCCAGCTGGCTGACGGTGGCTGGTCCGCGGCTCAATTTTTCCAGGATCTGGCGGCGGGTGGGCTCGACCAGAGCCCGCAAGATGCTGTCGATCTCGGAATAGTTAAGCATGGACTTGAGTATTGCGGCGGCGTCATCAATTGTCAAGTCTCGACTAAAGTATTTTGAGGCGCGACCGAGCGGCTAGAAAACCGTTCAATGTCAATGACTTGGTAGGGAAAATGCGGAGCAGGTCAGTCGCGTCATCGAAAATTAATGGCGACTGTCAGCTTGTGAGGCGTTGCTCAATCCTGATGGAGAATAAATTCCAGATAGAGATTGCGCTGCAGGATCGAGTGGTTGTCGTCGGAGACCAGCGACACCATCAGCGCGCCGTCGTCGCGGGTCCAGACGTCGAGCCCTTCCATATTGTCGATCTGGTAGCCCATGTCGGCCTCCAGCAGCACCGGCCCGTCGGCGACGGCGCCCTTCTCGACGCTTTCGCCATAAATGCGCCGCAGCCGCATCTTGACGCCGCGGGCCATCGAGAAGCTGCGCTCCAGCAACAGCAGGTCACCATCCGGCAGGAAGGCGCCGTCGGTGATGTCGAAGTCGCCGTTGCGCTTGACGGTAAACACGCCCTTGTGCGGCCCTTCGATGATGGCGGCATAGATGTTGCCGGCCTTGTCGAGGCTCTTTTCGGAGACCACCACCAGCCCGCCCTCATGCTGGCCGTTGGCATTGGCGTGGGTGACGGTCTCGAAACCGCGGTTCTGGCGCAGTTCCCGGGCCGGCACCAGAAAATCCAGCTGCTTGAACGGCGCCTTCATATCGTTGGGGTCGATCTTAAACTGGGCGACATGGTGGCTGCGCTCGAAGCCGACAGTGGCGATGCCGTCCTTGACGGCGAGGCCTTCGGCGTCGACCTCCCACTTCTCGTCGATCGCCCGCCCCGCTTCGTCGACCATCTGCTGGATATGGAAATTCTGGATGCCGGACGGCCGCTTGTCGGCGTCGCGGACCACCGTTCCGAAGAACCAGAAGCCAGTGTCGGCGACGCCGATGAAATCGCTGCCGCCTTTGAGAAAGCGGAAGGCCGACAGTGCCCCGAAATCGCGTGTCGGCGAGGTCATTTCCAGGCCGCCGACGAATTCGAATGGGCCAAACTGTTTGTCGGCGCGGCCGATTTGGAATTCGGTGATCGGGCGAGCCGAGATTTCGACCGATTCAACTGAGGTCGAGTCGGGCGAACCGGCCAGCACTGGAGCCGCGCCGGCAAATAGTGCGATGGCGGCGAAAAGCGTCTGCTGGAAGCCGCCGCGCGAAAAGATCATCCGGCGCGCCGCATGCCGCCGCGCCGCGTGTCGCGCGCGCTTTCCTCGGCGAACAGCGAGGCCAGTTGCTCGGTCATGGCGCCGGCCAGCTCCTCGGCGTCGACGATCGTCACGGCGCGCCTGTAATAGCGGGTGACGTCATGGCCGATGCCGATGGCCAGCAACTCCACAGGCGAGCGCGTCTCGATCAGTTCGATGACGGCGCGCAGATGGCGCTCGAGATAATTGCCCGGATTGACCGACAGCGTCGAATCGTCGACCGGCGCGCCGTCCGAGATCATCATCAGGATCTTGCGCTGTTCAGGCCGCGCGATCAGCCGGTTGTGCGCCCACAGCAGCGCCTCGCCGTCGATGTTTTCCTTGAGCAGGCCCTCACGCATCATCAGGCCGAGATTGCTCCGTGCCCGCCGCCACGGATGATCGGCGGATTTGTAGATGATGTGGCGCAAATCGTTGAGCCGGCCGGGGTTCGGCGGCTTGCCGTCCTTCAGCCATTTCTCGCGCGCCTGGCCGCCTTTCCAGGCTCGGGTGGTAAAGCCGAGGATCTCGACCGAGACGCCGCAGCGTTCCAGCGTGCGCGCCAGGATGTCGGCGCAGGTGGCGGCGACCGTGATCGGCCGGCCGCGCATCGAGCCGGAATTGTCGAGCACCAGCGTCACCACCGTGTCGCGGAACTTGGTGTCGCGTTCCTGCTTGAAGGACAATGGCTGCATCGGGTCGATGACGACGCGCACCAGGCGCGCCGGGTCGAGGTAGCCTTCTTCCAGGTCGAAATCCCACGACCGGTTCTGCTGCGCCATGAGCCGCCGCTGCAGCCGGTTGGCCAGCCGCCCGACGACGCCGGACAGATTGGCAAGCTGCTTGTCGAGGAAGGCGCGCAGCCGGTCGAGCTCTTCCTCTTCGCAAAGCTCCTCGGCGCCGACCGTCTCGTCGAAAGCGGTGGTGAAGACCTTGTAGTCGATTTCCTTCGGCAGATTGGTGAAGGGATTGTCGTTGCGGCGTGCCTCGCCGGGCGTCTCGGCATCCGCATCGTCATCGTCGGACAGGTCGTCGGCGGTAGCGTCGGAGGCTTCGGTCTCGGCCGATTGCTCGTCATCGGCGGACGCCTCGGCATCCTCGGACTGTGACTGCTCGGAGCCGGAATCCTCTTCGCCGCCCTCCTCGCTCTGTTCCTCGCCTTGCGGCTGGTTGTCGTCATTGTCCTCGGAGTCTTCGGTCTCTTGGTCGTCGCCGAGTTCCTCGGCCATTTCCATGGAGGCAAGCATCTCGCGCACGACGCGGGCGAATGCCTGCTGATCGTCGAGCTTGGCCGAGAGACCGTCGAGATCGGCGCTGGCCTTTTCCTCGACCCAGGGCCGCCACAGCTCGACCAGGCGCTCGCCGCTCTTCGGGATCGGACGGCCGGTCAGCTTCTCGCGCACCATCAGCGCCAGTGCTTCCTCGATCGGCGCGTCGGCCTTGTCCTTGACGTCGACGAGATTGGCCTTGGCGTATTTGTCCTCCAGCATCGAGCCGATATTGTCGGCGACGCCTTGCATGGCGCGGCTGCCGATCGCCTCGACGCGGGCCTGCTCGACCGCGTCGTAGACGGCGCGGGCCTGTTTGCCCTCTGGCGCGAGCTTGGTGTGGATGCGCACGTCATGGCAGGCGCGCTTCAGCGCCATGGAATCGCCGAGGCCTCGCGTGATGGCGATGTCGGCCTTCGACGCCTTCTTCGGCAGTTCGGGCAGCCGGGCGCGGCTGCCGGCAAGTGCCGGCCTATCCTTGGCAAAGCCGACTTCAAGCTCCTTGTCGCCGGCGATGGCGCGCATGCAGACGGTGACGGCACGCTTGAAGCTGTCGGCTTCAGACCCCGTCTTCGACTTGTTGCGCGTATTGTCGCCCGGACCCGCCATCGAGACTCTGCTTAGCCCAGCACCACATTGGCAGCTGATTCCGGCAAATCCTCGCCGAAGGCGCGCTGGTAGAACTCGGCTACCACCGAACGCTCCAGCTCGTCGCACTTGTTGAGGAAGGTCAGCCGGAACGCCATGCCGATATTGCCGAAGATCTCGGCATTCTCGGCCCAGGTGATGACCGTACGTGGGCTCATCACGGTCGACAGATCGCCATTGATGAAGGCCGAGCGCGTCATGTCGGCGACTCGCACCATCTTGTTGACGATGTCCTTGCCCTTGCCGTCGCGATAATGCTTGGCCTTGGCCAGCACGATGTTCACTTCATTGTCGTGCGGCAGATAGTTCAGCGTGGTGACGATCGACCAGCGGTCCATCTGCGCCTGGTTGATCTGCTGGGTGCCGTGATAGAGGCCGGTGGTGTCGCCCAGGCCCACTGTGTTGGCGGTCGAGAACAGCCGGAAGGCCGGATGCGGACGGATGACCCGGCTCTGGTCGAGCAGCGTCAGCCGGCCCGACGATTCCAGCACGCGCTGGATGACGAACATCACGTCCGGACGGCCGGCATCATACTCGTCGAAGCAGAGCGCGACATTGTGCTGGTAGGCCCAGGGCAGGATGCCGTCGCGGAACTCGGTGATCTGCAGCCCGTCCTTGACGACGATCGCGTCCT
>NZ_JBFULQ010000119.1:0-13750 GCF_054049815.1 Mesorhizobium sp. P5_C1
GTAGACCGTCATGTCGGCGACGAGATCGACCTCGATCTTCAGTTCCGTCACCGGCTCGGGAAAAACGAAACGGGCGAGGAAGTTGCCGTAGGGGTCCTGCTGCAGATTGACGAAATGGTTAGCCGGTTCGACCTTGAGCGAATGGCTCAACACCTTGGTGCGGGAATGCGGCGCCGGCTGCAGCCTGATGATCTGCGGCCCGAGAACCACCGGCCGGTCATATTTGTAGTGGGTCAGATGGTAGACAGCTGCCAGAATTGCCATGGGGCCCCGGAATTCAGCGTTTCAAACGAATTCGCTGAACCCTGACACAAATGGCGGCCATTCTCCAAGCAGAGATGTTGCGGTGCACCTAATTTAAGCAGGTGTGCCGGCTTAGAAAAACGCCTGCAGGCCCGTCTGCGCCCTTCCCAGGATCAATGCATGCACGTCATGCGTGCCTTCATAGGTGTTGACCGTCTCCAGGTTCTGCGCGTGGCGCATGACGTGGTAGCCGATCTGGATGCCGTTGCCGCCATGCATGTCGCGGGCCTGGCGGGCGATGTCGAGCGCCTTGCCGCAATTGTTGCGCTTGACGATCGAGATCATTTCCGGCGCCATCTTGCCTTCATCGAGCAACCGTCCGACGCGCAGGCTCGCCTGCAATCCAAGCGCGATCTCGGTCTGCATGTCGGCGAGTTTCTTCTGGTAAAGCTGCATGCCGGCCAGCGGCTTGCCGAACTGCTTGCGGTCGAGACCGTACTGGCGGGCGCGATGCCAGCAATCTTCGGCGGCCCCCATCGAACCCCAGGAAATGCCGAAGCGGGCGCGATTGAGGCAGCCGAACGGGCCTTTCAGTCCGGAAACATTGGGCAGCAGCGCGTCCTCGCCGACCTCGACGCCTTCCATCACCACCTCGCCGGTGATCGAAGCCCGCAGCGACAGCTTGCCGCCGATCTTCGGCGCCGAAAGCCCCTTCATGCCCTTTTCCAGCACGAAGCCGCGGATCTGGTTGTCATGCGCCGATGATTTCGCCCAGACGACGAACACATCGGCGACCGGCGAGTTGGAAATCCACATCTTCGAGCCGGAGAGCTTGTAGCCGTTGGCCGTCTTCTCGGCGCGAGTCTTCATGCCGCCCGGATCGGAGCCGGCATCCGGCTCGGTCAGGCCGAAACAGCCGATCCATTCTCCGCTGGCGAGCTTGGGCAGGTACTTCTTGCGCTGCTCATCCGAGCCATAGGCGTAGATCGGATACATCACCAGCGACGACTGCACGCTCATCATCGAGCGGTAACCCGAGTCGACACGTTCGACTTCCCGCGCGACCAGCCCGTAGGTCACGTAGTTGGCGCCAAGCCCGCCAAACTCCTCGGGAATGGTGATGCCGAGCAGGCCGGCCTCGCCCATTTCGCGAAAGATCGCCGTGTCGAACGTCTCGTTGAGATAGGCGTCCTCGATCCGGGGCGCGAGCTTGTCGGCGGCAAAGGCAGCGGCACCATCGCGCACCATGCGCTCGTCTTCCGAAAGCTGGCTCTCGATCAGGAACGGGTCTTCCCAGACGAATACATTCTTGTCGGCGGCCATGGCTCTCTCCCAACTGATGCAGGTCGCCCAAAAGTGTCAGCGGTTTTGGGATGACGACATGCATGAAGCAAAATCTTGGCCCGGCTTATCGACCCGCGGCCTGAAAAAATCAAACGAAATTGCTTCGCCGATCAATGAGCGTTAGTAATCGATCATGAGTGTCCAGCGCCGCCTTCTACCTAACACAAGTGCCCTTGCCGCCTTCGAGGCGGTGGCCCGCCTCGGCAGTTTCACCGCCGCCGCCCAGGAACTCGATCTGACCCAGGGCGCAGTCAGCCGGCAGATCAGGCTGTTGGAGGACCAGTTCGGCCGCCGGCTGTTCGAACGCGACAGCCGCAATGTCAGGCTGTCGATGGCAGGCGAAATCTACGCCGAAGCGGTGCGGTCGGCGCTTGGCCAATTGCGTGACGCCTCCCTTGGATTGATGAGCAATCGGCATAGTGGCATGCTGAACCTTGCTATTTTGCCAACCTTCGGCACGCGCTGGCTGATGCCGATGATCCCCGATTTCGTCGAAAAAAATCCCGATATCACTATCAACTTCGTCACCCGCGTCGGCCGCTTCGACTTCGCCCGCGAACGATTGGATGCCGCCATCCACTACGGCCTGCCGGACTGGCCGGAGGCAGACTCGACGCTCTTGGTGCGCGAAACGGTGGCGCCGGTCGTGTCGCCCGAATTCCTCGCCGGCCGCGCCATCGCCGCACCGGCGGATATCGGCCGCTTGCCGCTGCTGCACATGACGACGCGCCCCGGCGCCTGGACCGAATGGTTCGAACACCAGGGCCTGAGCGCGCCGACCGGACCGGGCATGCAGTTCGAACAGTTCGGCACCGCCGCCCAAGCCTGCATGGCGGGGCTCGGCGTGGCGCTTCTGCCGCTGATCCTCATCGCTGGCGAATTGCAGCGCGGCCAGCTGGTGCCCGCGCCCGGCCTGCCGATGCAAAGCCGCAGCGCCTATTATCTCGTCGTACCGCACGACAAGCGCGACCACCCGCCGGTCGCCAGTTTTCGCGACTGGCTGCTGATGCACGTCGGGTTGCGCGAGGACATTCGCAAAGGTGTGGAGAGTGGCCCAGGCATCCCCGCGGAGCAGGTGTTTGATCGGCTGGAAGCAAGATAGAGCGGAAAGCCTTGAGTACTGGCGGCTTTTGCGGGCGGTGGCGCCGCCCCTCACCTGCCTGCCGGCATCCTCCCCCGTATAGTGACGGGGAGAGGGGGCTGTCTTTGGCGATTTCACCAATCGCCAGCGTTTCAAGAAGAGTGACGGCGATGCGGCCAGCCATTTCTCCCCGTCACTATACGGGGAGAAATGCCCGGCAGGGCAATGAGGGGCGGCGCCGACCTTGGCGGAGCGAGAAGAACCGCTACTTCCGCTTCAACGCATCGGCCAACGCCGCGCCGAACGCGCCTTGCTGCGCCGGCCGTTCCGGCTGGCGCTGCGGCGCAGGCGAACGCGGCGCTGGTCTGCCGCCGCCAGTGTCGCGCGGCCCGCTGCGCGATGCACCACCTTCTCCGCCATCCCTGCGCATCGAAAGGGCGATGCGCTTGCGCTTGATGTCGACATCGACGACGCGCACCTTGACCACGTCGCCGGCCTTGACCACCTCATGCGCGTCCTTGATGAAACGGTCGGCGAGTTGCGAGACATGCACCAGCCCGTCCTGATGCACGCCGATATCGACGAAGGCGCCGAAGGCCGCGACATTGGTGACGGTGCCTTCCAGCAGCATGCCGGGCTTCAAATCCTTGATATCGTCGATGCCGTCGGCGAAGGTCGCGGTCTTGAAGCCGGGGCGTGGATCGCGGCCGGGCTTTTCCAGCTCGGCCAGGATGTCGCGCACCGTCGGCAAGCCGAAACGCTCATCGACGAAGACGCGTGGATCGAGTGCCTTCAGCGCAGCGCTGTCGCCCATTAGCGAGCGCACGTCGCGGCCGCAGGCGGCGACGATCTTCTTCGCCACGCCATAGGCTTCCGGATGCACCGACGAGGCATCGAGCGGCTCGCTGCCGTTGGCGATGCGCAGGAAGCCGGCGGATTGTTCGAACGCGCGAGGTCCGAGGCGGGGCACCTTGAGCAGATCCTTGCGGCTGGCAAAGGGTCCGGTCGCATCGCGATGCGCGACAATAGCGTCGGCCAGCGATGCGCCAAGGCCCGAAACGCGCGCCAGCAGCGGCGCCGAAGCGGTGTTGAGATCGACGCCGACGGCGTTGACCGCATCCTCGACAACCGCTTCCAGCGAGCGGCCAAGCCGGTACTGGTCGACATCGTGCTGGTACTGGCCGACGCCGATCGACTTCGGCTCGATCTTGACCAGTTCGGCCAGCGGATCCTGCAGGCGTCTGGCGATCGACACCGCACCACGCAGCGACACGTCGAGGCCTGGGAATTCCGCCGCCGCCGTCGCTGAAGCCGAATAGACCGAGGCGCCGGCCTCGCTGACGATCACCTTGAGCGGCTTAGGCCCGCCATCCGCCGGCATATCGGACAGCATGTCGGCCACCAGCTTTTCGGTTTCGCGGCTGCCGGTGCCATTGCCGATCGAGATCAGCTCGACCTTGTGCAGGCGAACGAGTTTGGCCAGCTCCGCCTGCGTGCCGCGCACATCGTTCCGGGGTGGAGACGGATAGACGGTCGTCGTCGCCAGCACCTTGCCGGTGCCGTCGACCACCGCCACCTTGACGCCGGTGCGGATGCCGGGGTCGAGCCCCATCGTGGCGCGCGAGCCGGCGGGGGCGGCAAGCAGCAGATCCTTCAGGTTGCGGGCAAAGACATGGATCGCTTCCTCTTCCGCCCGCTCGCGCAGGTCGCGCATCAGGTCGAGCGTCAGGTGCAGCGACAGTTTTATCCGCCAAGTCCAGCCCGCCACCTCCATCAGCCAACGGTCGCCCGGCAGGCTGCCGCCGATGGCATAGGCGTTGGCGATCATGCGCTCGACCGGCTTCACCGGCGACGTGTCATCGGCATCGACCTCGATGTCGAGCGACAGCACCTCTTCATTGCGGCCGCGCAGCATCGCCAGCGCGCGATGGCTTGGCACGGTCGACCAGCGCTCGACATGGTCGAAATAGTCCGAGAATTTCGCGCCGGCCTCCTGCTTGCCGTCGACCACCCGGGCGCGCATGAAGGCGCGTTCCTTCATGTAGGTCCGTAATTTGCCGACCAGGTCGGCATTCTCGGCGAACTGTTCCGACAGGATGTCGCGCGCGCCCTCGAGTGCCGCCTTGGCGTCGGCCACCTCATCGGTCACATAGGTCAGCGCCAGTTCGGCCGGCACCAGAGACCGGTCGACCAGGATGGCTTCGGCCAGCGGCCCCAGCCCGCGCTCCCTGGCGATTTCAGCCTTGGTCCGCCGTTTCGGCTTGTAGGGAAGGTAGATGTCTTCCAGCTCCGCCTTGGTGGTGGCGGCGACGATCTTGCCTTCAAGCTCGTCGGTCAGCTTGCCCTGCTCGTGGATGGAACCAAGGATGGTGTCGCGGCGCGCGTCGAGCTCGCGCAGATAGGCCAGACGCTCCGAAAGCAGGCGCAACTGCGTGTCGTCCAGCCCGCCCGTCACCTCCTTGCGGTAGCGTGCCACGAAAGGAACCGTTGCGCCCTCGTCGAGCAGTTCGATCGCCGCCGCGGCCTGTTCGGGCCGCGCCGTGATCTCGGCCGCGATGATGGCTGCGATACGCTTGATGTCGGATGCCATGTCGTTCCTGCTCTCGTCGAAAAGAGCGGCGACCATAGGCGCAGACGTTCAGTCCGCCAACCGCCGCATTTTCATCAGCCCGGCGGGTCCACAGGAAAGCGCGCGGTAATTGGCGGGTAGGGAGATTAGACCATCCGGCTCATCGCCTCGAAGAAGGCAACGATCTCGATATCCAGCGGATCATCGACCGGCACCGGCTGCGACGATATCTTGGCGATCACCACTTCGGTCCTGGGATCGACATAGAGCCACTGGCCGTGGATGCCGATGCCGCAATAGGCGCCGCCCGGCAGACCCGTCTGGTACCATTTGTTGCGATAGCGGCCCTTGGGGAACAGCGGCAGCATCGCGCCACGCTGCCAGGCTTCCGAACTGCCGCCGGTGGCAATCGTATCGCGCACCCAAGCTTCGGGCACGACGCGGCGGCCATTGGCCGTGCCGCCTTGCCGCATCATCTCGCCGACACGCGCCAGGTCGCGTGGCGTCACCGAAATGCCGCCGGCAGTGCGCGCCGTGCCTTCCATGTCGACGCCGATCGAGGCTTCGTTGACGGCGCCGAGCGGCAGCCAAAGTTTCTCGCGCATCAGGTCGGTGAAGCGCTGGCCCGAGGCACGTTCGAGCAGGATGCCGAGCAGGTCGGAATTGGGCGAGCGGTAGCGGAAGGTCTGGCCATGCGGCTCGGCAAGCCGCTGCAAGGTCAGGATGAATTCGCGCAGGCTTTCCGTGCCGCCGCCCGGATTCCACAGCGTGGCGCGGCGATAGCGGGCAAAGGCGCTTTCCGGATCGAGATAGGCCTCTTCGAAGTCGAGGCTGACGCTCATGTCGAGCACATGCCGAACGCTCGCGTCGGCGTAGGCTGATCCGGCGGCTTCCGGAATGTAATGCGTCACCGGCGCTTCCGGATCGAACACGCCCTCGCCTTCCAATATGCCGGCGACGATGGCGGTCAGCGACTTGCTGATCGAAAAGATGATATGGCGGGCGCCGAAATCCATATGCGGCGCGAACCAGTCGCCGATGACCGTGCCGCCCTTCATCACCGTCAGCGCGTCGGTGTTCGAGCGTGCGAGAAAATCAGCCACCGTCTCCGGCGCGCCGGMGATCGTGACCTTGTTGCCCAGCAAGCCGCTGATATCCCGCACCGGCGCCTCGATACCACCCGGCACTGCTGCCACCGGCGCCGTCGGCACCAGTTCGCCAAGATTCTGGAACGACCAGCGGTTGAACGGATTTTCGCGCCAGTTGGCGAGCAGAACCTCATTGCGGCGGAAGCCGTATCGGGTTTCGAACGCGGTCTTGCCGGTCATGGCGTATCCTTCTGGATTTCTTTGGGTTTCTTAGAGGCTGTTTCGAAAGGTGCTCCGGCGATGGCCGCCGGAGTGGGTTTCCAAGCAGCCTGTCAGGCAAGTGCCGCAGCAATGGCGTGCACGGCCTTCACCGTCGCCACCGAATAGGCGACATTGCTGAAATCCGGATAGGTCGAAAGCTTCACCACGACCATACTTGTGTTCCAGTCGATGTGAATCATCTGGCCGAACACGCCCCGGCACATCAGCGCGCGCGAGCGCGGATCCTCGATCCAGAACTGGTTGCGGTAGCTGCCTTCGGGCAGGCTGGGATTGAAGTCCGGCCCGTGCCTGCCGTTGCGCGTCGCCTCGATCCAGTCGGCCGGCACCACGCCGCCGCCATTGTCGAGGATCAGTTGGCCGAACCGGCCATAGTCGCGCAGCGTCGCGTTGAAGCCGCCATCGGCGACCGCATAGCCGGCACTGTCGACGGTGAAACAGGCGCTTTCATCAGCGCCGAGCTTTTGCCAGAGTTCTTCCGAAACCAGTTGCGGCAGACGCTTGCCTGTCACCCGTTCCATGATGAAGGCGAGCACATCGGTCTCGATCGAGCGATATTCGAAGGCCGCGCCATGCGGGCGGATCGTTTCCGTGAGGCCGAGGATCAGCTCGAACATATGCGAGGGCCAGCGAAAGGCCGGATCGCTGTCCGGCGGCACCGGTTTCCAACCGGTCGCGACATCGACCTGGCCGATGTCCGAATAGCGGTCGGTATATTCCTCGGAAAAACGCACCCCGCTGGTCATGTCGAGTACATGCTGGACACTGGCTCCCGCCCAGCCGGTGACGCTCAGTTCCGGCAGGTAGTCCGTCACCGGCCTGGCCGGATCGATCAGGCCGCGCCCGACCAGTATGCCGAAAACCGAGCCGGTGACCGACTTGGCCATCGACTGCGACAGGTGCAGCGACCGCTCGCCCATGCCGTTGAAATAGCGCTCATAGGCTATCCTGCCGTCCTTCAGCACCAGGAAGCCGTCCGTATAGGTCTCGTCGAGCAATCCGGCGAGCGTCGTCGGCTGGCCCGTGCTGTCCTCGACCGCCTGTCCGTCGAGATCGACTTCGGCGCGTTCGAAGCGGTGGCGATGGCCATTGCCGCGCCAGACTTCGGCGGTCGGCAGGAATTCTCTGACATGCTGGAACGCCCAGCGGTTCCATGGCGGCCGGTCCCAGTCGAGCTTGGGCAGCACCATGGCCGGCGGCGAGCCCTGCATGATCGGCGGCCGCGGATCGGAATTGCGATAGGAGTCCATGAAAGGCTATTCCCGGAAAAGAAAAGACCCGGCGGCGTGTGCCGCCGGGTCCGTCATGCAGAGATTACTTCTGCAGTTCGGTCCATATCTTCGTGTAGAGTTCCTGCGTTTCCGGCGCGCACATCTTCTGGAATTCGCCTTTCGGCTTGGCGTCGGCCGGAATGACGACTTCCGGCGCGTCCTTCATGTCAGCCGGCATGTATTTGTCCGAGCCGGTGATGGCGTTGGCGTAGCGGTGGAAGGCCGAGAGGCCAGCCGCGTTTTCCGGATCCATGATGAAGTTCTGGAACAGCTTGGCGTTCTCGACGTTCTTGGCCTCCTTAAGAACGACCACATTGTCGCTCCACAGGCCAAAGCCTTCCTTCGGATAGTTGTAATGGATGGCCGGATTGGCCAGCCGCTGACGCAGCGCCGAGCCGTTCCAGTCGCTGGTCGCCTTGAAGTCGCCGGGTACCATCTTTTCGATGGTGTTGTATTCCATCGCGATCCAGTTCGGCTTGGCCGCCACCAGCAGGTCGCGCACCTTCTTCAGCACCGTCTTGTCGTCGGTGCATTGCTGGCCGCCGACATATTTGATCGCCGCGAAGATGACATCGTTCATTTCAGGAACGACGTTRACCTTGCCCTTCAGCTCGTCGGGCGTGTTGAAGACGATGCCCCACGTATCGGCCGGCCCCTTGTAGGCATCGGTGTTGACGACGACGCCGATCGTTCCCCACGCCCACGGCACCGAATATTTGCGGCCCGGATCGAATTCAGGATTGGCCCATTCCGGCGCCACGTTCTTGAAGTTCTCCATCTTGCCCGGATCGGTTTCGAGCAGGAGGCCTTCCTTGATCCAGATCGGCACGTAGGTCTGCGATGGCACGGCGATGTCGAAGCCGGTGCCGCCCTGCCGGATCTTGGCGAGCGCGGTGTCGTTGGAATCGTAGTCGGTGATGGTCACCTTGATCTTGTATTTATCCTCGAACTTCTTGATCACATCGGGGCTGGTGTAGTTGCCCCAATTGTAGATGTTCAGTTCGCCATCGGCGCGAGCCAGGCCCGTCGAAGCGAGCAACGCCAACCCCATGGCGGTCGCTGTTGTCTTCCAGTTCATCGTTCTAACTCCCATTGTTGGTTTCAGTTTCGTTTCCTGCTGACGAAGAAAAACAACGTGACGATCGCGACCGAGAGCAGCAGGAAAGCGGTCGATATCGCGTTGATCTCGGGTGTTACGCCACGGCGGATCTGGCCGAGCATGTAAGTGGGCAGCGTGTCCTGGCCACCGGATTTGACGAACTCGGTGATGACGACGTCGTCGAGCGAGATGACGAAGGCCAGCATCAGTCCGGCCAGCATGCCGGGCCACAAAAGCGGTAGCGTGATGCGGCGAAAGGTCTTCCACGGCGTCGCGTAGAGATCGGCCGCGGCGCGCTCCAGCGTCAGATCCATGTTCTCCAGCCGCGCCCGGATCGGCAGATAGGCGAAGGGAATGCAGAACGCCGTATGCGCGGCGATCAGGTAGCCGAGGCCGGAATAGCCGGTGAAGATCTTGATGCGCGAGAAGAAGATCAGCAACGCCACGCCGGTGACGATCTCGGGCACCATCAGCGGCTGGTTGATCGCCGCATATTTGAACGTCAGACCCGGATAGGGTGCCGTCCGCGTCGTGGCGAGCGCGGCCATGGTGGCGAAGATGGTCGAGAACACCGCGGCGGTGGCGCCGATCTGGAACGAACGCAGGGTCGCATCGATGACCTGCGTGTTCTGCAACGCCGACTGGAACCATTTGAGCGAGAAGCCGCCCCATTCCGATGTCGAGTTCGCCGCATTGAAGGCATAGACGACCAGCACGATGATGGGCAGGTAGAGCAAGACGAAGCAGGTCGCCGCGATCGCGGTAAAGCCCGGCTGATGCTTGATGGAGAAATTGCTAGCCATGACGCACCCCTGACGTTCCGGCATTGCGCACATAGGCAAGCAGTGCCACCATCACGATGATCATGACGGCGATCGACAGCGCTGAACCGAGCGGCCAGTTGCGGCCTTGGCCGAACTGCAATTCGATAAGGTTGGACAGCATCATATTCTTGCCGCCGCCAAGCACGCTTGGTGTCACATAGGCGCCGAGTGCTGGAATGAAGACCAGGATGGAGCCGGCGATGACGCCGGGTTTGACCAGCGGGAAAATGATCTTCCGCAGCACCTTGAAGCGTGTCGCGTAGAGATCGTAGCCCGCCTCGACCAGCCGGAAATCGAGCTTCTCCATGCTGGCGTAGATCGGCAGCACCATCAGCGGCAGATAGACATAGGCCATGCCGATCAGGATCGCCGTATCGGTGAAGAGGATCTGGATCGGCGCCGAGATGATGCCGAGCTTGAGCAGGATCGTGTTGACGATGCCTTCGTTGCGGATGATCTGCAGCACGGCAAAAGTGCGGATCAGAAGGTTGGTCCAGAACGGAATGGTGATCAGGAAGAGCCAGAGATCCCTGGTCTTTTCGCTTCGTGTCGCCATGAAATAGGCGGTCGGGAAACCGAGCGCCAATGTGGCGAGCGTGGTCACCACGGCAAGCTTGATCGAGCGCCAGAAGATGGTGACATGCGCTGCCGCGAGAGAAAGCGTATCGTCGAAAATGTCGCGTTCCATGAACACCGACAACCAGGCATCGGATGAAAACTGCCACTTCACGTCGCCATAGGCGCCGGGCGTCAGGAACGAATAGACAAGCACGATCAGCAACGGGCCGGTCGCGGCGAGAAAAATGACCAGCAGTGCTGGGGCTGACAAAAGCCAGCGGTCGCGGATATCGCGCCGCTCTGCTGCCTTGGCGACTTCCTCTGCGGTCGCCATCGTCAGTCCTTCAAGACCTGGGCGGCGTCGCCGCCAATCAGGATGCCGACCTTGCCGCCCTGGACGATACCGTCGCCGGTGCCACGGCTGTTCTGGCGCCGCACGATGAAGGGCTCACCATCGGCGAGGCGCAGATGGAAATGCGTGTCGGTACCGAGATAGACGATGTTCTCGACCGTGCCCGACAGCGATGCACTGGGGCTTGCGGCGCTCAACTGCRCATGTTCGGGGCGCACGACGATGGTAACCTTGCCCTTGGGAACCAGGCCCTCCGGCAGCGAGGCCGGGATTTCCGTGCCCGACGACAGTTTTACCGTCGCGCGGCCTGCCGAGACACCAACCACCTCGGCCTTGAGGAAGTTCGACTCGCCGATGAAATCGGCGACGAAGCGTTCCGACGGCCGGTCGTAGATGTCGCGCGGCGAGCCGACCTGCAGGATCCTGCCGGACGACATCACCGCGATGCGGTCCGACATCGTCAGCGCTTCCTCCTGGTCATGGGTGACGAAGATGAAGGTGATCCCGGTCTCGTGCTGTAGCCGCTTCAGCTCGATCTGCATTTCCTTGCGCAGCTTGTAGTCGAGCGCCGACAACGGCTCATCGAGCAGCAGCACTTTCGGCTGCGGTGCGAGCGCCCTGGCCAGCGCCACACGCTGCTGTTGGCCGCCGGAGATCTGGCTGGTGCGGCGCGCGCTGAGCGCTTCCATCTTGACCAGCTTCAACATCGCGTCGACGCGCGCCTTGATCTCGGCCTTCGGCTTGCCCAGCATCTCCAGGCCAAAGCCGATATTCTCGGCCACTGTCATGTGCGGAAACAGCGCATAGGACTGGAAGACGGTGTTGACCGGCCGCTTGAAGGGCGGCAGCGGCGCGATGTCCTGGCCGTAGAGCAGGATTTCGCCGGCGGTTGGAAAGTCGAAGCCGGCAATCAGCCGCAGCAACGTCGTCTTTCCGCAGCCCGACGGGCCGAGCAGCGTAAAGAACTCGTTTTCGCGGATGGATACCGAGACCGTATCGAGGGCAGCGACTTGGCCCTCTCCTGATCCGAAAATTTTGCTTACTTTGACAACTTCAATCGCATTCCGATCCGGTTTATCCGGCACGACTACGCCTCACTGTTGACCCCGCTCTTGCTGGCGGAATGTTCCCCTGTTCGATGTGAACACAAGGCCGGTATGTTGGCAAGCCCGGCACTGAATCACAGTTCAATTCGTAATTTGGCTAGCAAGCCTCATGCCACAGTCAGGCCTGATAGGTGATCTTGCCACCACAGATCGTCGTTACCGGATGCACCTTGTGCAACGCCTCCGGCGCGGTCGCCTCGATATCGGCCGAGAGCACCACCAGATCCGCCATATAGCCGGGTTTTATCATGCCCTTGCGGTGCTCTGCGAATTCGGCATAGGCACCTTCGACGGTGTAGCCGGCGAGGGATTCATGCAGCGAGAAACTCTGGTCCGGGTCGCCTTCTGCCCACGGTTTGCGCAACACTGCCGCCCGGATGCCCAGGATCGGATCGATCGGCGACACCGGCCAGTCCGACGCAAAGACCACGCGCGCGCCGGCATCCTTCAAGGTCCGCCAGGCATAGCTCAACGGCCAGCGCGCCGGCCCGATGCGCGATACGGTCGGCTCCAGCGGAAAATCCATGGCGCCAGGCGGGTGCGGCGGCTGCATGGAAGCGATGACGCCGAGTTCGGCAAAACGCGGAACGTCGGCGGTGGTGGTGACCTCGATGTGCTCAACCCGGTGGCGGCTGTCGCGCTTGCCGTTGGCCTTCTGCGCCGCTTCGTAACCGTCGAGCACCGCGCGCACGGCGCCGTCGCCGATCGAATGCACGGCGATCTGCAGCCCGCGTTTGTCGACGGCGACAGCCAGGTCGATGAATTGTTGCGGCGTGAACAGCGGCTCGCCCACCCAGTCCGGACGGTCGGCATAGGGCTCGACCATGACCGCTGTCCAGGAATCCAGCACGCCGTCGTAGAACACCTTGACCATGCCTGATGACAGCCACTCACTGTTGTAGCGCTTGGCCATGTCGGACGCCTTGTCGAGCATGTCGAGCGTCATGAAATTCTTGTAGTGGAACGGTATCTGCACGCGGCAGGGCAGCCCTTCCTCGGCTTCGATCTCGGCCAGCAGTTCAAGCTGATAGAGATTGCCGTCCATGTTCTGGATCGAGGTGATGCCATGGCGCGCGCACCAGGCAAGCCCGCGCCGCATGATATCGCGGTCGGCGGCCCGCTCGGCCGCGGTCGGCATCGGGTCCGGCTCGCCGCCGGTGGCCAGGCCCAGCCGCACCCGGCTTTCGCCGGCAAGGTCAAGCACCGGACCGAAGGCTTCGCCCTCGCGCAATTCGCCGCCGGCCAGGCCATCATCGCCCATGACGATCTCGTTGCCGGGGCCAAGCGTGCGCCCATGCAGGATGCCGGCCGTTTCCAGCGCCCTGGTGTTGGCCCACATGGTGTGATGATCGGGCGCCGCCATGCAGAAGGGGCGATCGGGCAAAATGGCGTCGAGATGGTGTCGTGTCACCCGCTCGCTGCCGAGCACCGTGTAGTCGACACCCTGCCCGACCAGCATTTTCGCATCCGGCTGGGTCGGCGCATAGTCGCGGATTGCCTTTTGCAGCGCCTCAAACCCGTGAATACCGGTGAGCTGGAGGTGGGCAAGTTCAGCCCCGCCTGAAAACAGATGCATATGGGCTTCGATGAAGCCCGGGATCACCGAACCGCCCTTGGCGTCGATGACCTTGGTGGCCGGTCCCTTGAGCTCTTCGATGGAGGCGCGGCTGCCGATGGCGATGATGGCGCCGTCCTTGACGGCAACAGCCTCTGTGACGGGATTGTCATGGTCCATGGTCAGCACGCGACCGTTGATGACGATCAGATCAGCATTATGACCCGCACCCGTGACAGACATCGCGACTCCGCGCTTTTGACGACTGACTGAGACCGACAACCCTGTGCCCACGAGCGGCCACTCCACTGGAGCGGCGCTACGGACAAAAAACGATGCCAGCGTGCTGTCTTCGAAATTCCCCTTGTTATCCCTGAAGAC
>NZ_JBFULQ010000120.1:0-13722 GCF_054049815.1 Mesorhizobium sp. P5_C1
CAGGTCTGGGAGATGCCGAACGTTTCCATCGTGCGGGCCGCAAACCTGACTGGCGCCACGATCGCCCGCGACTTCCAGGCAGAAGTACTGACCGTCGGCCATGCGATCGTGCACGACAAGATCGTCATCATCGACCCGATGGAGGACAATGCCACGGTCATCACCGGCAGCCACAATCTCGGTTACAAGGCTTCCTACGAGAATGACGAGAACATGGTGATCGTGGAGGGCGACAAGACCTTCGCCRCCGCCTATGCGGTGCATATGCTCGACGTGTTCGACCACTACAAGTTCCGCGCCTGGCGCAGGACGATCGGCAAGGGACCTTCCGACGATGACGGGATTTCCATCGACGACAAGTGGCTGAAGCCGTACGCCGACGGCAAGAAGGGGGCTATCGCCCGGTATTTTCCRTAGCCTCCACCAGGTTCAGCACCTGCCTCCATTCGATGAGCGACCGATCGGCTTCAGCCGACAGGACGGGTCCGGTGGCGCAAGCGGATTTCGTCGTCCGGCCCTTCCTTTCCCCAAATCGAACCAGTAGCTAGTCGGGCTTGCCGGCGGGATAGCCTGCACTTTCACATGGATGACAGTATCAGCATGGTCGCGACCGGCTCGAGCGAAGGCGAAGCGGGAACGCAGTGGGCAGCGCTTGCCGGTGTCACCGCAGCACTTGCCATGTTCGGCGCCGCGCAAGGGCTGAGCTCGCCGCTGTTCACGCTGCTGATGCAGAAGCAGGGAATGTCGCCGGCGCTGATCGGCTTGTCGGCGGCGATGATGCCGCTCGGCCTGATCCTTTCGGCTTCCTTCGTGCCGGCCGCGGTGCGGCTGGTCGGCGCACGCACGCTGGCGGTCGGCTGCTCGCTGATCGGCGCGCTCTGCTTCCTGGGCGTCGGCTATCTGCAGGACTGGGTGGCCTGGTTCGTCATCCGCTTCATCATCGGCGTGGTCATCAATCCGCTCTACATCCTTGGCGAGGTCTGGGCGCTGTCGCTGGCGCCGCCATCGCGACGGGGCCGGGTCATGGGTGTGTTCAACACGCTGCTGGGCGCCGGCTATGCGGCCGGGCCGTTCGCACTGACCCTGCTGGGCACGTCGGGCTGGGCTCCCTTCCTGGTCGGTGTCGCCGGCTTCACGCTCTGCGCGGTGATCCTGCACGCCGTCTCTTCCAGGCTCACCGGCTTCGAGGATGACGGCCAACCTGCCAGCGGCCTAGTCGGCTTTGCCAAGGTGGCGCCGGCACTGCTGCTTGCCGTCCTGGTTTCGGCCGCGGTCCAGCAAAGCACCTATGCGCTGCTGCCGGTGTTCGGCGCCAGCTACGGCCTGGCGGAGGCCGTGCTTGCCTCGCTGGTGATGGCGCTTTCGCTGGGCAACATCCTGCTGCAGATCCCACTCGGCCTGCTGGCGGAGCGTTTTGGCGGTCGTGCCATGATCATCGTCTGTGCGCTGGCAACCGCGACTTGCGCGCTCTTGCTGCCGCTGCTGGTCATGACGCCGCTGATCTGGGTCGTGCTGCTGGTGATGGGCGCCGTCGGCTACGGCGTCTACACAATGGCGCTGGTCGAACTGGGCAGCCGCTTCAAGGGCTCGGTGCTGGTCGCCGGCAACGCCGCCTTCGCGCTGATGTGGGGCGTCGGCGGTATTGTCGGCCCGCCGGGTGCCGGGCTGCTCATGCAAGGCATCGGCCCGCTCGGCCTGCCGGTCGTGATCGCCGGTCTCGACGCGTTGCTGGTGATGTTCGCGCTGTATCGCTCGTCCGTGCGCCGGAGCGGCAAGGCATGATCACGAACGGTTCGAGCGACAGTGAGACCGCGATGCAGTGGGCGGCGATCACCGGCGTGATCGCGACCGTCTCGGTGTTCGCCATCGCGCAAGGCCTGTCCTATCCGCTGCTGAGCTTCATCCTGCAGCGCCAGGGCGTCTCACCGGCGATGATCGGCCTGTCGGCGGCAATGACACCGATAGGTTTCATCGTCTCGTCACCACTGATCCCGGCGCTGGCGCGCCGGTTCGGGGCAGGGCGCACGGCACTCTCCTGCGCGGCGCTTTCGGCGATCGTGCTGGTGCTGATCGGCTGGACGCAGGATGTCTATCTGTGGTTTCCGCTGCGCTTCCTGATTGGCGTGGTGACCAACCCGCTTTACGTGCTGAGCGAGATCTGGGTGATCGCGCTGGCGCCGCCGGCCCGGCGCGCACGCGTCATGGGCGTCTATTCGACGATCATCTCGGCCGGCTTCGCAGCCGGGCCGCTTTGCCTGCTTGCCGTCGGCACGGAGGGCTGGCCGCCCTTCCTCGTCGGCATTTTGGCCTTCGTGCTGTGCGGCATCTGCCTGGCCTCGGTGCTGCCGCGTCTGCCCAAGGTCGACGAGGCCGGGCATCGCGTTTCCGTCCTGGGCTTCGTGCCCTTGGCGTGGCTGCTTTTGTTTGCCGTTATCGTGGCCGCCGGCTTCGAGCAGGGCGCGCTGGCCTTGCTGCCCGTCTATGGCACCCATCACGGCATCACTGAGACCCGCATGTCGGCGCTGCTTTCGGTGATGATCGCCGGGAACATCGCCATGCAGGTGCCACTTGGCCTGTTGGCCGAAAGGCTCTCAGCGCGCCTGGTGCGGCTTGCCTGTGTCGCCATCACGGTGCTCGGCTGCCTGCTCCTGCCGTTTCTCATCGAGACGCCACTGATCTGGCCGATGATCTTTGTCTGGGGTGCGGTTTCCTACGGCATCTACACGATGTCGATCATCGAGCTCGGCGAGCGCTTCACCGGCTCGACACTGGTTGCCGGCAACGCCGCCTTCTCCCTGATGTGGGGCGTCGGCGGCATCGCAGTGCCGCCGCTGGCCGGCACAGCGATGGATGTTCTGGGTGCAAGAGGCCTGCCGATTATCCTTGGCCTAATGTGTCTGGCGCTGGCGGTTGCGAGCATCGTTGGTCGAAGGTCAGCCTGACCCGATTGTGGGATGCCGCAGCTCGTCATCGACTTGCCATCTCGAAATTGCCCATATGTCACAATGCGCGTGACGTTCCTCAGGGTGCTTCCGGCGCAGCATGTCCTGAATTTCGACGGCACGATCAAAGTCGGGTATCAGGCCAAACTGAGACAACTCCGAATTCGTGAACACGTCGGGAAAACCGCCGCAGTTGGTCAACGCGCTTATGGAACCTTCTTGATCCAACAAGTCGTAGCCCAGGAAGATGAAACCGCCCCAATCAATCGAATGYACGTCCGTCGACGGCTTTCGAATTACGCTTAAGATATTCAATTCGTTCGTACCCGCCAGTTGCGAAAGCAGAAACTCCAGGTCCACAAAGAAATCGAGCATCCAGTCCTCGTTGACAATGTGGGGCCAGTAGCTGTCCTTTGTCTCGCCAAGCGCGACCCGGCCGAGCATTCCATCGAGGGTGACGACTTCGGTCAGTTGGGTTAGGCCCGACCACTCGATGTATTTCGTCCATTCCGTGCCGCTGGACGGATCAAATCTCTCTTTCGCAATGTAGAGAAATTGCATCAGGTTTCCTCGTAGCGACACATGGCCGGATAAGGTTTCGCACTTGATGCTGTATGGCGGGTCGCTTCTTTCGCGCGTTCCAATTGAATTTCGGTAGTGGCATGACGATGTGTGCGACACCGAGCCTTGATGAGTTTACCGGAGACCCTATGACCAAGTCGACCACGCAGACCCTGCCAAATTCCACCCCTTCGACCGAAGATCCCTTTCTCTGGCTGGAGGACAGGACAGCCAAGCAGTCGCTCGACTGGGTGCATGGTCAGAACGAGGTAACGGTCGGTGAACTGCAGGGCGATCCGTCCTATCAGGCGTCGTTCCAGACCGCGCTCGACCTGATGACTGCCGAGGACAACATCGCAGTCGGTGCCGCGATTGCCGGCCATGTCTACAATTTCTGGCAGGACAAGACCAATGTGCTCGGGCTGTGGCGCCGCACGACGGTGGCTTCCTACAAGACCGAGAAGGCCGACTGGGAAACGATCGTCGACTTCGACCAGCTTGCGGCCAAGGACGGAATCAAGTGGGTGTTCAGCGGTGCCAGCCGGCTCTATCCGGACTTCAACCTCTGCCTTGTCTCGATGTCGCCGGATGGCGGTGACGCCAGCGAGATGCGCGAATTCGACATCGCGACCAAATCCTTTGTCGAGGATGGATTTCGCGCACCCGCTTCCAAGTCGGGCTTCGGCTGGCTGGACAAGGACACCGTCATCGTCTCGGCGGCTTTCGAGGAGGAGGACAAGACGCAATCCGGTTATCCGCGCGTGGTCAAGCTGTGGAAGCGCGGCACCAAACTGGAAGACGCGACACCGATCTTCGAGGGGCGGAAGGAAGATCTCGCGGTTGGCGCTGGCGTCGAGTTCGACGGCGACAGACGTTATCTGATCCTGGCCCGGACGCTCGATTTCTTCGCCTCACATATCTTCCTGCGGCTGCCTTCCGGCGAGAACAAACGCCTGCCGTTGCCTGACTACGTGACCGATACGGCGATCTTCAAGGATCAACTCGTCTTCGGCGTGCGCAGCCCGTGGACGGCGCCCGACGGCACTTCGTGCAAGCCTGATGGTCTCTATTCGCTGGATCTGGCACACTGGGTCGAGGCTGGCACGCTCGGCCCAGTGGAGACCTTGCTGGAGCCGGCGTATCGCGTGTCGATTGCCGGCATTGCCCGCACGCAGGACCGCCTGTTCATCAATCTGATGGACAACGTGCGCGGCAAGGTAGTCGTCTGCGAGCGCAAGGATCGCGGCTGGTCGCAGAAGCCCGTGGCACTGCCCGAGAACGGCAATGTCGGCATCAGCCACGCCGAGCATTTCGGCTCCAGCGTTTCCTTCTCCTTCACCGACTTCCTGACGCCGAGTTCGATCATCTGGTCGGACGACGATGGCGAGACGCTCGCCACCGTGAAGTCGCAGCCGGCCCGCTTCGATGCGTCGCCGCTGATCTCGGAGCAGTTCGAGGCGCGCTCGAAGGACGGCACGATGATCCCGTACTTCGTCGTCCGGCGGCGCGACCAGAAGGGTCCGGTGCCGACGCTGCTTTATGGCTATGGTGGTTTCGAAGTCCCGCTTCTGCCAAGCTATGCCGGCGTGCGCGGCAGGCTGTGGCTGGAAAGGGGCAATGCCTATGTCCAAGCCTGTATTCGCGGCGGCGGAGAGTTCGGCCCGGCCTGGCATCAGGCGGCGCTCAAGGGCAACCGCCAGAACGCCTTCGACGATTTCGCCGCGGTCGCGCAGGACGTCGTCAAGCGCGGCATTGCGACGGCCGCTTCGCTCGGCATCCAGGGCGGCTCGAACGGCGGCTTGCTGACCGGCGTTTCCATGACGCAGCATCCCGAGTTTTTCGGTGCCGTGATCATCGAGGTGCCGCTGCTCGACATGCTGCGCTACACCGAATTGCCGCCAGGTGCCTCCTGGATGGCCGAATATGGCGATCCGTCGAAACCGGAAGATGCGAAGTGGCTTTCGGCCTATTCGCCCTACCAGCATGTTGCGGCCGATGCCGCCTATCCTCCGGTGCTACTGACCACCTCGACCGCTGACGACCGCGTCCATCCCGGTCATGYGCGCAAGATGGCGGCCCGCCTGCAGGAAGCCGGCCACACCCGGACGCTGTTCTTCGAGGAGACCGAGGGCGGACATGGTGGACGCGGCGACCGCCGGCCGCAGGCGGCGCAGACGGCGATGAAATATGTGTTCCTACAAAGGGCGCTGAGCGGCAAGGCATGAGCCGAAGTCTCGGCGCTGCAAACGCAAAGGGTGGTTCACTTCGACCGCCCTTTGCTCGCTCTTTGTTTTGATGCAATTCCCTGAGGGAGAGCGCTACGAGCTTTTCCCGGGAAAACCGCTTCACTCTTTTCCCGGAATTGCTCTAAGGTGCCGTCCATGGCTTTCGTCAGGACTTTGGCTCCCGTATTTGGGGCTCGCGCATTCCGGGTCGCGGTGACACCGTCACCGCGCACGCTGCGCGCCGAGCTTCTGCGCCTGTGCGCCCGCATCGGTTATTCACCACCTGCTTGCCTCTGACGCATTCGCTCCCGGCACGGCCGGATAGAATCCAGAGGAAAGATCAGATCAATGACCTATCAGAATTATTCGCTGAAGCAGCTTCAGCAGATCGACGCCGCGCACCATCTCCACCCGTTCACCGACCATAAGGAATTGCGCGAAGCCGGCTCGCGCATCATCACCCATGCCAACGGGCCGTTCATCTACGATACCGAGGGGACTGAGATCCTCGACGGCATGGCCGGGCTGTGGTGCGTCAACATCGGCTATGGCCGCGACGAACTGGCCGAGGCCGCCTACGCGCAGATGAAGGAGCTGCCCTACTACAACTCCTTCTTCAAATGCTCGACGCCGACGCCGGTGCTGTTGTCCAAGAAGCTGGCGGAGATCGCGCCGAAGCACGTCAACCAGGTGTTCTACGGCTCGTCTGGGTCGGAAGCCAACGACACGGCGCTGCGCCTTGTCCGCCACTACTGGGTGCTGGAAGGCAAGCCGGAGAAGAACCGCATCATCTCGCGAAAGATGGCCTATCACGGCTCGACCGTTGCCGGCACCTCGCTCGGCGGCATGGACGCCATGCACAAGCAGCTCGGCGGCGCGGTGCCCAACATCGTCCATGTGATGATGCCTTATGCCTATGAACTCGCACTGCCGGGCGAGAGCGATCATGACTTCGGCCTGCGGGCGGCCAAGGCCGTCGAGGATGCGATCCTCGAAGCCGGTGCCGACAAAGTTGCGGCCTTCATCGGCGAGCCGGTGATGGGGGCAGGCGGCGTGAAGATACCGCCGGTCAGCTACTGGCCGGAAGTGCAGCGCATCTGCCGCAAATACGATGTCCTGCTGATGCTGGACGAGGTCATCACCGGCTACGGCCGCACCGGTGAATGGTTCGCATCACAAACGCTCGGCATCGAGCCGGACACCATCACCACGGCCAAGGCACTGACCTCGGGCTACCAGCCGCTGTCGGCATTGCTGGTCGGCGACCGCATCGCCGCGACCCTGGTCGGGAAGGGCGGCGAGTTCAATCACGGCTATACCTATTCTGGTCATCCGGTGGCCTGTGCCGTGGCGCTGAAGAACCTTGAGATCATCGAGCGGGAAGGGCTGGTCGATCGCGTCAGGAACGATACCGGGCCGTATTTCGCCAAGGCGTTGCAGGAGCGCATTGCCGGGCATGATCTGGTCGGCGAGGTGCGCTCGATCGGGCTGATGGGCGCGATCGAAATCGTCAAGGACAAGGCCACCAAGGAGCGGTTCCTGCCGTCGGGAAGTGCGGCGGTGACCGTGCGCGACCATGCGATCGCGCACGGCATGATGCTGCGCGCCACCGGCGACACGATGATCCTGTCGCCGCCGCTGATCTGGACCCGTGACACGATCGACATGGCTTGCGAGCGCATCTCCAAGGYGCTGGACCTGGCGCAGGCGGATCTGCGCAAGCGATAGGGATCGGTACCTCGACCGGGCGTTCTCGATGAGAATGCCCGGCTTCGAGAAACATTTCGTGGGGGAACGAATTTCACCCTCAGCGCTTAGTGTGCGGGTCAGCAGCCGACGTGGCTGCGACAAGGGGACTGTTTCCATGAAAAAGACCGGCAAGAGCCGACGGCTGCAACATGCAGCCAGCATCGGCGGTGACCTGATGCTGGCGCCGATGGTGGCGCTGATGCGGCTGCCGTTGATGGCGTTGGATGCCGGGAGCGGGAAGCCATGGGGCACGGAGACGGCGCGCGCGGTGAACGAGAAGACCGTGGCGATGGCCGAAGGGGCGTTTGCGGCGCAAATGTCCTTCCTGCATTCGGCATCGCGGTTCTGGCCGGAAATCCTTGCCGGCCGCACGCCGTCGTTGTTCAACGGCGTCGCTGCGGAACGGTCGATCAGCGCCGCGCTGAAGCCGGCAAGCCGTACGGTGAAGGCGAATTTTCGCCGGCTTTCCAACAAGGCCTGACAAAGAAAGGCCGTTCGGGAAAAACCGATTCCCGTTTTTCGAGGTCATACGCTAGAACCCATGAAGCACATCTGCCGATGGGGGAACATCATGGCCGGACAGCCGCTTAACCAGCCTGCCGAAATTCCGGCCGAACTTGACCGCTGGAACTGGGGCGCCTTCTTCCTCAACTGGATCTGGGGTATCGGCAACAGCACCTTCATCGCGCTGCTGGCACTGATCCCTGTCGTCAACATCGTCATGATCATCGTACTGGGTGCGCGCGGCAGCCGCTGGGCCTGGCAGAACCGCGCCTGGCGCGACGCGGAACAGTTCCGCAAGACGCAACGCAACTGGGCGATCGCCGGCCTTGTCATCTGGGTGGTCAGCATCGGCGGCTGTGCGGCGATGGTCGGCGGCATTCCTTACGTGCTGAAAGGCAGCGATGCCTATCACATGACCATGGACAAGCTTCGCGGCGACGACCGCGTCAAGGCCGCCCTCGGTGATGACCTGACCGAGAGTTTCTGGGTCGGTGGCCATCTCAATGTCAACGCGAATGGGCAGGGCGATGCCCAGTTCAGCATTCCGGTCCATGGCGCCAAGGGCAAGGGCACCGCCTTCTCGACCGCTGTCCGGACAGCAGGCACGTGGAGCCTGCGCCTGCTGGTCGTCAGGGTCGAGGGAGCCGATGCACCGATCGTGCTGATCAATGAAGATCATGTCGCGATCCCGAATGCGGCAATCGGTATATAAAACAGGCTGCAATGATGAAATGCAAAAACCGCGCTCCATCGGGAACGCGGCTTTGCCAGATACGCATGGCGTTTCGCTACGCAAACACTTGGCGAAACTTACGGGCTCCGGTACGCGAGACCTGATCCGGAGCGCCGGGCGGATGCGATATGTCCGCCTCRCATTCCGTTTTACAGAAACATCGTTACCGGGGGGTTATCGAGAGCTTAAGCAAACCTAAATTTGACCGGTTTCTCTCAAGATAAGCAAAAAAACCAGTTATATTAGGAGCTTATGGATTGGCTCCGCGCAGAAAATTAATGATTCCGGAAAAATCGGCGCCTGCATGCCCCTGGGCGTTGAACAGCGCATAGAGCTGAGCCGCCTCAGCACCAAGCGGGGTCACCGCGCCGCATCCTTGTGCTGCCTCCTGCGCCAGCCTCAGGTCCTTCAGCATCAGAGCGGCGGCAAAGCCCGGCTTGTAGTCGCGGTTGGCGGGCGAGGTCGGCACAGGGCCGGGCACCGGGCAGTAGGTGGTCAGCGACCAGCACTGGCCGGACGAAGTCGAGGCGACGTCGAACAGCGCCTGGTGCGAGAGGCCGAGCCTTTCCGCCAGCACGAAGGCCTCGGCGACGCCGATCATCGAAATGCCGAGGATCATGTTGTTGCAGATCTTGGCGGCCTGTCCTGCGCCGTCGCCGCCGCAATGGACGATACGCCCGGCCATCGGCTTCAGGATCGGCTCGGCGGCGGCGAAGGCATTGTCGGAGCCACCGGCCATGAAGGTCAGTGTGCCGGCCGCCGCACCGCCGGTGCCGCCTGAGACCGGTGCGTCGATGGACAGCAGGCCGTGCCTGGTGGCGACGGCATGCGCCTTGCGGGCCGATTCGACATCGATGGTCGAGGAATCAATGAACAGCGCGCCCTTTTTGGCCTTGGGAGCAATGTCTTCATAGACCGACAGCACATGCTTGCCAGCCGGCAGCATGGTGACCACCACATCGGCGTCCTTCACCGCGGCCGGTGCATTGGCCATAATGATGACGCCATGCTCGCGGGCGACCGTCAGATTCTCCGGCATCAGGTCGAAGCCATGCACGGCATGCCCGGCCTTGACCAGATTGGCCGCCATTGGATTGCCCATGTTGCCGAGCCCGATGAAGGCGATCGTCGTCATTGTCTGTCTCCCAGGTTCTTCTGGCGTCAGCGGCCGATCAGGGCTCGCGCGATGATGACGCGCATGATCTCGTTGGTGCCTTCGAGGATCTGATGGACGCGCAGGTCCCGCACCAGCTTCTCGATGCCGTAATCGTGCAGGTAGCCGTAGCCGCCGAGCAGTTGCAGCGCGTCGTTGGCCACGGTGAAGCCGGTGTCGGTGACGAAGCGCTTGGCCATTGCCGACCATTTGCCGGCGTCCGGCGCCTTGCCGTCGAGCTTCGAGGCGGCGGCGTAGAGGAAGATGCGCGCCGCCTGCAGTTCGGTCTCCATATCGGCCAGCCTGAACTGCAGCGCCTGGAACTGGTTGATCCTGGAGCCGAACGCCTTGCGCTCGGCGGCGTAGGACAGCGCCTTGTCGAGCGCCGATTGCGCGCCGCCCAGCGAACAGGCGGCTATGTTCAGCCGGCCGCCGTCGAGCCCGGCCATGGCGATGCCGAAGCCGGCGCCTTCGCCCGATAGCAGGTTTTCCGCCGGCACCTTGCAGTCTTCGAAGATGACCTGGCGGGTCGACTGCATGTGCCAGCCCATCTTGTGCTCGTTGGCGCCGAAGGAGAGGCCGGGCGCGTCCTTGGGAACGACGATGGTGGAAATGCCTTTCGGCCCGTCGGCGCCGGTGCGCACCATGACGGCGTAGACGTCGCTGTCACCGGCGCCCGAGATGAACTGCTTGGTGCCGTTGAGGACATAGTCGCCGCCGCTCTTCACCGCGCGCGTCTTCAGCGCCGCGGCATCCGATCCGGAGCCCGGTTCGGTCAGGCAGTAGCTCGCCAGCCATTCCATTGAGGTGAGCTTCGGCAGGAATCGCTGGCGCTGCTCCTCATTGCCGAAACGGTCGATCATCGAGGCGACCATGTTGTGGATCGAGATGAACGACGAAAAGGCCGGATCGGCGCGCGAGAGCGCCTCGAAGATCAGCACAGCGTCGAGCCGGCCGAGCGCGGAGCCGCCGACATCGTCTCGGACATAGATGCCGCCGAGGCCGAGCGGCCCGGTCTCGCGGATCACGTCGGCGGGGAAGTGTTTCCTGCGGTCCCAATCGAGTGCGTTCGGCGCGACGCGGTCGGCGGCGAAGGCCTGCGCCATCTCCTGGATGGCGCGCTGTTCCTCGTTGAGTTCGAACTGGCTGGTGCTCGCATCGACCGCGGCGTCCATGGCGTGCTCCCTATGTGCTGGCCAGCTAAGTTATGTTGATACTCAGGTGATGCCGGCCTGCAAACGTCGGTTTCTTGCACTTCCGGTGCTCACGTACCTTAAGTACGCTCCGCTCCGGTTCTCGAAAACCGCCGTTTTCGGCCAGGCCTGACCTGAATCTCAACACATCTTAAGCTCGCTGGCCTGTTGTTTTTGGCTTTGCGCGCGCACCAATCTAGACCAATGATGCCGCCGCGCAACCCGACCTCCTGCGGAGCGGCTGTGCACCAATGCATGTTCGGAGCGAGACGTGGCGACAAAATTCGATGAACTGCTGGAACAGTTCCACGCCTATCTCGCTTCCGTGGACGACGCCCTGGTGCGCGACGCCGTGGCGGGGATCGCCTGGGACATGCCAGCCCGCGCGCTGGAGCCGCATCCGCTTGGCTGCCTGCGCCACCTCGATCGCGCCGCCGAACTGGCGCCGCCCGATGCCAAGCCGCTGGTGCGATTGCTTGCGGAACGTCGGAATGATCTCCGCTGGGGGCAGACCTATAGCAAGGCGGATTTCGGTGAAGCATTTATCGACAATTACGGCTGGCTCGAAGTGTTCGGCACACGCGGCCACTTCGCCAATGACGAGGTCGCCGCCGGCCTGCTGATTCTTGGCCCCGATATCGTCTATCCCGACCATCATCATGTTGCCGAGGAGATCTACATTCCGCTGACCGGCGGCACCGAGTGGCGGATGGGTGAGAGCGGGTTTCGCCGCCGCGCGGCTGGCGAGGTCGTCCACCATGCTTCCAACGTCAACCACGCCATGCGCACCGGCCTGGAGCCATTGCTGGCGCTCTACATCTGGCGCGGCGGGCCACTGGCTGCAAAATCCACGATCACCGGAACCGTGGCGCAGGGCAGGGGCTGATGGCCAAGGCGATCATGCTGCAAGGCACGGGTTCGGATGTCGGCAAGACGGTGCTGGTCGCCGGCCTTTGCCGGGCAGCAAAAAAGCGTGGGCTGAAGGTGCGGCCGTTTAAGCCGCAGAACATGTCGAACAACGCTGCGGTCGCCGACATTCCCGGCGACAACAAGGCCGGCGGCGGCGAGATCGGCCGCGCGCAATGGCTGCAGGCGATCGCTTGCGGTGTGGCGCCGTCGGTCCACATGAACCCGGTGCTGCTCAAGCCGCAGACCGATGTCGGTGCGCAGGTCATCGTGCAGGGCAAGGTGTTTGGCGAAGCGCGGGCGCGCGACTATCAAGCACTGAAGGGCCAACTGATGGACGCCGTGCTGGACTCCTGGAACAAGGTCGGCGAGGGCGCCGACCTTGTCATCGTGGAGGGCGCCGGTTCGCCGGCCGAGATCAACCTGCGCAACCGCGACATTGCCAATATGGGCTTTGCGACGCGGGCCAACGTGCCGGTGGTGCTGGTCGGCGATATCGATCGCGGCGGCGTCATCGCCTCGGTGGCCGGCACACATCTGATCCTGCCGGAAGAGGACCGGCGCATGATCGTCGGCTACCTCATCAACAAGTTTCGCGGCGACGTCTCGCTGTTCGACGATGGCATAAGGTCGATCGAGAAATTTACCGGCTGGCGGTGTTTTGGCGTGGTGCCGTGGCTGAAGGCGGCAGCGCGGCTGCCTTCGGAGGATTCGGTGGTGCTGGAACGGCTGGCGTCCGGCGAGACGCGCGCGCTGAAGGTGGCCGTGCCGATGCTTGGCCGCATCGCCAATTTCGACGATCTCGATCCGCTCAAGGCCGAACCGCAGGTCGAGGTGGTGTTCGTGCCGCCCGGAAAGCCTTTGCCGGCCGATGCCGGGCTGGTGGTCATTCCCGGCTCCAAGTCGACGATCGGCGATCTCTTGAAATTCCGCGAGAACGGCTGGGACCGGGACCTTCTTGCCCACTGCAAGCGGGGCGGCCATGTCGTTGGCATTTGCGGCGGCTTCCAGATGCTTGGCCGCTCGGTGCACGACCCGGACGGCATMGAAGGCAGCGTAACCGAAGCCGAAGGGCTTGGCCTGCTCGACGTCGAGACGGTGATGGAACCGGAGAAGACGGTGCGCAATGTCAGTGCCCGCTCGGTACAATTCGATCTGCCGCTCGAGGGCTACGAGATCCACCTTGGCCACACCACGGGTCCGGACACAATGCGACCGTCGGCGATCATCAATGGTGTCGAGGATGGCGCTATCTCCGCCGACGGCAAGGTGATCGGCACCTATATGCATGGCCTGTTCGGCGCCGACGGCTTTCGCGGGAAATTCCTTGAAAGCCTCGGCATCAAGGGTGGCGGCATCGATTATCGGGCCGAAGTCGAGCGGGCGCTGGACGAGGTCGCAGCCGAGTTGGAAAGCCACCTCAACTGCGACGCAATTTTCGCGCTGGCGCGCTAGACCTTGCCTATGCCTTGTCGCCAGCCTTCGGCCAGTAGGTCCCGAACGACCAGACACTGCCTTCGGGATCGCGGCAGATGAACTCGCGGCTGCCATAGTCGCGGTTGGTCAATTCCTGGATGATCGTGGCACCGGCCTTCCTGGCTTTGGCATAGGCGGCATCGGCATCGTCGACGGCAATGTAGATCGACTTACCGCCGCCTGGGCCGGGCTCGCCGACCATCTTGCCGTAGTCGTCGTCGCGCACCGTGCCCAGCATGATCATCGACGAGCCGAAAACCAGTTCGGCATGGTGCACGAC
>NZ_JBFULQ010000121.1:0-13262 GCF_054049815.1 Mesorhizobium sp. P5_C1
GCGTCTCCTTGTCGGGCGGCCGCGGCTCGATCGTCGGCACGGTGATCGGCTCGCTGATCTTCGGCGTCATCATCTCCGGCTTCACCTTCCTGCGCCTCGACGCCTACTACCAGGAGATGGTCAAGGGTGTGATCATCGTCGGCGCAGTCGTTCTCGACCAGTGGCGTCAACGCCTTAGGGCAATGAGGGCTTGATCATGGCAGACATAGTCCTGAAGACCGAAAACCTGACCAAGCGCTATGGTGGCGTGCATGCGCTGGAAGGCGCTAACTTCGAGCTGCGCAAGGGTGAGCATGTCGCCATCATGGGCGACAACGGCGCCGGCAAGTCGACCTTCGTGCGCCAGATCACCGCCGTCGAGCAACGCACCGACGGCAAGATCTGGTTCGACGGCAAGGAAGTGAACTTCACCGGGCCGATCGCGGCGCGAGAGGCGGGCATCGAGACGGTGTTCCAGAACCTGGCGCTGGCCGACGACCTCGACGTGCCGTCGAACCTGTTCCTTGGGCGCGAAAAGGTGCTGTTCAATCTCGGGCCGTTCTCGATCCTGGATCGCAAATACATGCGCAAGGCGACCGAGGCGGCACTGGTCCGCACCGCGGTGAAGATCCCCAATCTGTCCAACACCATCCGCCACATGTCGGGCGGCCAGCGCCAGTGCGTGGCGATCGCCCGGACCGCCACCTTCGCCTCCAAGCTGATCATTATGGATGAGCCGACGGCAGCCCTTGGCGTGCAGGAGACCGCACAGGTCGAAAATATTATCCGCACGCTGAAGGACAATGGCGAGCCGCTGATCCTGATCAGCCACAACATGCGCCAAGTGTTCGACCTTTGCGACCGCATTGTCGTCTTCCGCCGTGGCCGCATCGTCGCCAACCTGCGCAAGCAGGACACCGACGGAAACGATATCGTCTCCTACATCACCGGGGCCAAGACCGGAGAGGCGGAACTCGCGGCCTAGGGCCGGGCACGGAGGCGGTGGTCACCGCCTTCCTGTCGATGTCGTCTTGACCGGAACATCACCCGCGCCCATGACCGGCGCCTTGCTTCGAACCATCCTCAAAGGACATTCCATGGTACTCCGCTTCGCCCTCCTCGGTGCCGGCCGCATCGGCAAGGTCCACGCCCGCGCCGTCGGCTCCAACCCGCAGGCCAAACTGGTTGCCGTCGCCGACGCCTTCGAGAAGGCGGCGACCGAGCTGGCGACGGCCTATGGCGCCGAGGTGCGCAGCATCGACGCCATCGAAAAATCCAAGGACATCGACGCCGTCGTCATCTGCACGCCGACCGACACCCATGCCGATTTGATCGAACGTTTCGCAAAGGCGGGCAAGGCGATCTTCTGCGAGAAGCCGATCGACCTCGACGTCAAGCGCGTCGAGAAGTGCCTGGCCGTGGTCGAGAAGGCCAAGGCGACGCTGATGGTCGGCTTCAACAGGCGCTTCGATCCGCATTTCGCCGCCGTGCGCAAGGCGATCGACGACGGCGCCATCGGCACCGTCGAGATGGTGACCATCACCTCGCGCGATCCGGGTGCGCCGCCGATCGACTACATCAAGCGCTCGGGCGGCATCTTTCGCGATATGACCATCCATGATTTCGACATGGCGCGCTTCCTGCTCGGCGAAGAGCCGGTGGCGGTCAGTGCGCACGCCTCGGTGCTGGTCGACAAGAAGATCGGCGAAGCCGGCGACTACGATAGCGTCAGCGTCATCCTCGAGACCGCTTCCGGCAAGCAGGCCGTCATCTCCAACTCGCGCCGTGCCACCTATGGCTATGACCAGCGCATCGAGGTGCATGGTTCGAAAGGCATGATCGCGGCCGAGAACCAGCGTCCGGTGTCGATCGAACTGGCCAACGAGAAGGGTTATACGCGCCCGCCACTGCACGATTTCTTCATGACCCGCTACCTCGACGCCTATGCCAACGAGATCGCTGCCTTTATCGCAGCCGCGACGTCAGGCAAGAAGGCGGCGCCTAGCGGCGCCGATGGGCTCGTGGCGCTGAAGCTGGCCGATGCGGCGCTGAAGTCGGCAACCTCGGGCAAGACCGTCCGTCTCGACACGGCAAAGTAAGAACACCAGGCACAGGAGCACAGCGATGAGCACATCAGCCGCTCGCAATCATGAAACGCGCGCCATCGTCACCGGCGGCGCGCAAGGCATCGGCTTTGCCGTCGCCGAGGCACTGGCCGACGAGGGCTGCCGGGCGCTAGCGCTGATCGGCCGCTCGCAGGAGAAGGGCGACAAGGCCGTCGCCCATTTCAAGAAAGCAGGCGTCGACGCGATCTTCATCAGCGCCGACGTCTCGAAGGTCGCCGACTGCAAGCGCGCGGTCGCAACCGCAATCTCGCATTTCGGCACCATCAACGCCCTGGTCAATGCCGCAGCGACGTCGGCACGCGGTTCGCTGGTCGAGACGAGCGAAGAGCTTTTCGACCAGATCTTCGACACCAATGTGCGTGGACCCTTCTTCCTGATGCAGGGACTGGTCGCCCACCTCCTGGAGCGCAAGGCGCCGGGTTCGATCGTCAACGTGCTGTCGATGTCGGCGCATGCCGGCCAGTCCTTCCTGACGCCCTATTCGACCAGCAAGGGCGCGCTGATGACGCTGACCAAGAATGTCGCCAGCTCCTATCGAAAGAACCGCATCCGCTGCAACGCCGTGCTGCCCGGCTGGATGGACACCGAGGGCGAGGCGATCGTGCAGAAGAAATGGCACGACGCTCCGGACGACTGGCTGGAGAAGGCCGAGGCCGCGCAGCCGATGGGCCAACTGGTGAAGCCGGCGCAGCTCGCCCGGCTGATCAGCTACATGATCAGCCCGCAAGCCGGCGTCATGACCGGGTCGCTGGTCGACTACGACCAGAACATTGCGGGGGTGATCGGCGAGTAGCAGTTGAAACGTCATCGGGGGTCTCAGGTCCGGTGTGCACTATGCAGCCTCGCCAACTCGACCTGAACGTCGGCCAGCTCTTGCTTCCAGTAGGCGATATCCTCCGGCGTGGCCGGCGTCCTAAAGGCATTGGCTTCGTATGCGCTTAACATAGCTTTGGCTGCTCTTAGGCGCGCTTCTGCCGCCGCTCGCAGCAGCGCATAAACATCGGCGGGTTCTTCGGAATCTTTGGGCATATCGTTGAACGTATAAGAGTTGGGGCCGGATCGCGACGGGTAGGCGTCAAATTTCAAACGGAGGGGAGCGTGACAAGCGCCTCCGTTTCGACTATATGAGCCTCATGATCAACCTGACCGCCACGTATTGGTACTTTAGGAGCTCGCTGGCGGCGGGAGGATTGCGCTCGATCTGAAGATTGCAGCAACAAGATCCGAACAGCCGCCAGACCTGGCGGCTTTTTTGTTTCAGCCGGCAGGTCTCCCAATCAGGAGCAGAAAGCCGTGTTGACCACCACAGATGACCTTCGGGTCAAGGAAATCAGGGAACTGAGTACGCCGGACCAGGTGATGCGGGAGATCCCGCGCACGCTGACGGCGACGCGCACCGTTGCCGCGTCACGCAATGCAACCCACGCCATTTTGAACGGGACCGACGATCGACTGCTCGTCATCGTCGGTCCCTGTTCGATCCACGATCCGGTCGCGGCCGTCGWTTATGCCAGCCGTCTGGCGGCGCTGCGCGAGACCCTGTCCGACCGGCTCGAGATCGTGATGCGGGTCTATTTTGAGAAGCCGCGCACGACGGTCGGCTGGAAGGGCCTGATCAACGATCCCGACCTCGACGGCAGCTTCAACATCGACAAGGGGCTGCGGATGGCGCGCAACGTGCTCTCCGCCGTCAACAACCTCGGCCTGCCGGCGGCGACCGAATTCCTCGACATGACCACGCCGCAATACATTGCCGACCTCGTCGCCTGGGGCGCCATCGGCGCGCGCACGACCGAGAGCCAGATCCACCGCGAGCTGGCATCGGGCCTGTCCTGCCCGGTCGGCTTCAAGAACGGCACCGACGGCAATCTGCGGATCGCCGCCGAGGCGGTGAAATCGGCCGCCCAGCCGCACCATTTCATGGCGGTGACCAAGGGCGGACGCAGCGGCATAGCGACGACCACCGGCAATGAAGACTGCCACGTCATCCTGCGCGGCGGCGTTCAGCCCAACTATGACGCGGCGAGCGTCGAGGCGGCCTCGGTCGAACTCGCCCGCATCGGCATCGCACCTCGGCTGATGATCGATGTCAGCCACGCCAATTCGGCCAAGAAGCCGGAGAACCAGCCCAAGGTCGCGGCCGACGTGGCGGGCCAGGTGGCGGCGGGCGACGAGCGCATCATTGGCCTGATGATCGAGAGCAATCTCGTCGCCGGCCGGCAGGACGTGGTGCCCGGCAAGCCGCTCGTCTACGGCCAGAGCATCACCGATGGCTGCATCGACTGGGCGACCACCGAGACGGTGCTGCACGGCCTTGCTGGCGCGGTCGAGTGGCGCCGCTCGGCGCGCCGCGCCATGATCGACAGCCGCCAAGGGGCAGCCTGACAGGCCGGGGATAAGGCGGCGGTGTTTCCAGGCGCGGGCCTGGAATTCACGCCGCCTTCAAACCTTGCCACGCGGTCAGCACCGACACCGCAACCAGCAGCAATCCAGCCGCCCGGCCGGCAAATGCGGTCGCCCGGGGGTTGGCGACCAGCAGGTTGCGGCTGCGCCCGGCAGTGACGGCAAGCCCGCCATAGACGGCAAACTGCACGGCCACCGTCATCAATCCCATGATGGCCGCCTGTATCCAGATCGGACCATAGGCGGGCTTGAGAAATTGCGGATAGACCGCAAACACGAAGAGGTAGGCCTTGGGATTGATCAGGCAGATCACCAGCCCCTGGCGAAACGCCTTCCATGCGGAGCGGCTGCCGGCAGGCCCCTCGTGGCCGACCTTGATCGAACTGCGCATCAGCGTCAGGCCGATGAAAGCCATGTAGGCGGCACCGGCGATCAGCAGCGGATTGTAAAGGATCGGCACGAAATGCATCAGCAGGCCGACGCCGACGGCGCCGTTCAGCGTGTGCACCATGCCGCCCAGCATGATGCCGCCGGTGGCGGCAAGGCCTCTGTTGCCGCCACCGGTCAGCGCATTGGCAAGCACGAAAAGCATGTCCATGCCGGGCACGATGATGATGCCGAACAGCAGGAGGAAGAACAGCCAGAGATTTTCCGCATAGTCCATGTCAGTTGCCTGTCGCCTCGCCCGGCGGAGCCGCTGAGGAATGTGTTGATTTTCAATTCGATAGGCAGTCGTATAGGTCAGCCCTACTGACGATGTGGTGTCAGTTGTGATCGGAGCGGGTGAGGAAATGCGCAAGGCATCGCGACTGTTCGAGATCATCCAGATCGTGCGGCTGGCGCGGCAGCCGGTGACGGCTGCCATGATGGCCGAAAAGCTGGAAGTGACGGTGCGCTCCGTCTATCGCGACATTGCCGCTTTGCAGGCGATGCGCGTACCGATCGAAGGCGGGCGCGGCATCGGCTACATCCTGCGCCCCGGCTTCGACCTGCCGCCGCTGATGTTTTCGATCGAGGAGATGGAGGCGATCGTTTTGTCGCTGGCGCTGCTGGAGCGCACGGGTGACAGCGAACTCAAACTGGCGGCCAAGCGCGTCAGCGCCAAGATCGCCGGCGCGGTGCCGCCGCCCTTGCGCCAGACGTTCGATGCCAATGCGTTGCATGCGTGGGGATTCGCCGCGCCCTCGGTCGGCGCGGTCGATCTGGCGCTGGTGCGCCGCGCCATCCGCGACGAGGAGAAGCTCGACCTGTCCTATCGCGACGAACTCGGCCGCGCCTCCGAGCGCCTCATCCGCCCGATTGCGCTGATCTATTACGCCGAAACCGCCAACATCGTCGCCTGGTGCGAGTTGCGCCAGGCGATCCGCAATTTCCGCAGCGACCGGATCGAGGATTGCCAGGCGACGGGGCTGCGGTTCAAGGGCGAAGGCGATCGCTTGCGGCAGGTCTGGGTGAACGGGTGGGAGACGAACGCCGCCCAGGCCGCAAGCCACTGAGGCGATCCATCGCGAAGCGGACTATCTCACATCGACCCAGCTCTTTTCGTCGAACGAGCGCGCCATCGCATGCACCGTGCGCTCGATCTCCAGCCCTTCGGCGAACTCGATGATCCGCGCCGGCTTGCCGGCCAGCCGCGTCAACAGTTCGTGGCACTCGATGATCTTGAGATCGTTGAAGCCGAGGCCATGGCCGGGCGCCGGCAGGAAGGCGTCGTAGGGCTTGTGGTGCGGCGCCACCAGGATGGTGCGATAACCCTGCTCGGTCGGACGATCGGCGGTGAGGTAGAGCTGGAGTTCGTTCATCCGCTCCTGGTCGAACAGGATCGATCCCTTCGAGCCGAAGATCTGGATGGCGATGCGGCCCTTGCGGCCCCAGGCCGAGCGGTTGACCAGCAGCGTGCCGGCAATGCCGTTTTCCAGATGCATCAGCACGCTGGCGATGTCGTAGGTCTCGACCGCGCGGCGGCCGCCGGCGGCGAGCTTGCGGTCGGCATAGGGCTTGGCCATGTCGCAGATGACGCTGGCGACGCGGCCGAACAGGGCGGAGACCAGCGACAGCGGATGCACGGCGAAATCGTCGAGCGCGCCATAGCCGGAAGCCGCTTCGTGCTTCCAGAAGAACAGCGCCTCCGGGTCGGCCATGAAGTCCTCGTCCATCTCGATGCGCAGATGGTTCACCTCGCCGATGACCTTCTCGTCGAGAAGCGCGCCAATGTGGCGGATGGCAGGGCTCTGGATGTAGTTGTAGCCGAGGGCGGCGACCTTGCCCGACGTCTTCGCCGCCGCCGCCATAGCTTCGGCCTCGGCGAAGCTCGGCGCCATAGGCTTTTCGCACCACAGATGCTTGCCGGCCTCGAGGATGGCGATGGCCATCTCCGGATGGAACTGGTTGGGCGTGGTCAGCGAGACGATATCGACATCCGGGTCGTTGACGACGGCGCGCCAGTCGCCGGATGCCTTGGCGAAGCCGAACTCACCGGCCTTGCGCCTGGCGAGGTCCTCATTGACCTCGCCGAGATGGACGAGCCGGGGTTTGGGCACATCGGGAAAGACGGCGCCGACGGCACTCCATGCGATGGCGTGACACTTGCCCATGAAACCCGTGCCGATGAGACCGACGCCGACCATTTTCCATTTCTCCACTGCCTGAAGCGTTGGATGGATGAATTAGTCCATTTTCTATTGGAATGGAATGTCTGCCTCATTTTTTATGGCGTTCTTGCGCAGGCTCGCTATGATGGGGCAGAGAGGGTACCCATAGATGAGCCTGGACAGAGCGACGATGGACGAACGGGTACCTCGCGACTTCGAGACGCTGCGCGCCACCATCCTGGACCGGCGCGAAAGCCTGCCCAAGCGCATCGCCCAGATCGCCGCCTACGCGCTCGACAATCCCGACGATATCGCCTTCGGCACCGCCGCCAGCATCGCCGCTTCGGCCGGCGTGCAGCCGTCGACCTTGATCCGCTTTGCCCAGCAGCTTGGCTTCGACGGTTTCACCAGCCTGCAGCAGGTGTTTCGCGAGAGGCTGCGCGAGCGCAACTCGTCCTATGACGAACGCCTGCAGGCGCTGCGTGCCAAGGCCGAGGGCGCCGCCGGTCACCGGGCGATCTTCGACGGCTTCGTCGCTGCCGCCAGCACCTCGCTCAACGACATTTCGCGCACACTGGACGACGCGCATCTGGAAGACGCAATTTCGCTGCTGGCGAAGGCGGAGACCATCTATGTGCTGGCCAAGCGCCGCTCCTATCCGGTGGCGTCCTACATCGCCTATGCGCTAGGCAAGCTGAAGATCCGCAACCAGCTGATCGAATCGGCCGCCGGGCTGAACGCCGAGATGATCGCATTCGCCACRCCGGCGGACGCCGTCATCGCCATCAGCTTCTCGCCCTACGCGCCGGCCACCATCGAGGAGGCGCGCAGCATTTCGGAACAGGGCGTGCCGATCGTTGCCATCACCGACAGCTCGTTTTCGCCTCTTGCCCAGTTCGCCAGCATCTGGTTCGAGGTTGCCGAGGCCGATTTCGCCGGCTTCCGCTCGCTGTCGGCGACGATGGCGCTGGCTATGGCGCTGACCGTCGGCGTCGGCGAAAAACGGCGCAGCACGGGCCGCAGGCGCAAGGCCTAGCAGGCACCTCAAAGACAATTTTAGACCTGGGAATGCTCATTCCATATTGACTATGGATTGGAATTATTATTTCATATTCCTGGCGCCACGCTGCCGCTCGCGCGTGTACCCCAAAACAACAAGGCCGATGGGAGGTTCCAATGAGCGAAGCCGTGGACGCGAAACAGGCGCCGCTCGACGTCATCACCATCGGTCGCGCTTCCGTCGACCTTTACGGCCAGCAGATCGGCTCACGGCTGGAAGACATCACCTCGTTCGCCAAGTCGGTCGGCGGCTGCCCGGCCAACATCTCTGTCGGCACGGCGAGGCTGGGCCTGCGCTCGGCGCTGCTCACCCGCGTCGGCGACGAGCAGATGGGCCGCTTCATCCGCGAACAGCTGAGGCGCGAAGGCGTGTGCGTCGACGGGCTAAAGACCGACAAGGAGCGGCTCACCGCATTGGTGCTGCTGTCGGTCGAGGACGAAGGCGTGTCGCCGATGATCTTCTACCGCTCAGACTGCGCCGACATGGCGCTGGCGCCGGAAGACATCGACGAGGCCTTCATCGCCTCGGCGCGATCCATCGTCGTCACCGGCACGCATTTTTCCCGTCCCAACAGCGACGCCGCCCAGCGCAAGGCAATCCGCATCATCAAGGCCAAGGGCGGCAAGGTGGTGTTCGACATCGACTATCGGCCGAACCTCTGGGGTCTGGCCGGCCATGCCGAAGGGTTCGAGCGTTATGTGAAATCAGACAGGGTCTCGGCCCAGTTGAAGACGGTACTGCCCGATTGCGACCTGATCGTCGGCACCGAAGAAGAGATCATGATCGCGTCGGGTGCCGATGACTGCCTGAGCGCCTTGAAGGCGATCCGCGCGCTGTCCGCGGCGACCATCGTTCTGAAGCGGGGCGCCATGGGCTGCATCGTCTATGACGGGCCGATCAGCGACGATCTCGAGGACGGCGTCGTCGGCAAGGGCTTTCCGATCGAGATCTACAATGTGCTCGGCGCCGGTGACGCTTTCATGTCCGGCTTCCTGCGCGGCTGGCTGGGTGGCGAAGACCATGCGACTGCGGCCACCTGGGCCAATGCCTGCGGCGCCTTCGCCGTGTCGCGCCTGCTGTGCGCGCCGGAATATCCGACCTTCGAGGAGTTGCAGTTCTTCCTCAAGAACGGCAGCAAGCATCTCGCCTTGCGCAAGGACGAGGCGATCAATCACATCCATTGGGCGACCACCCGCCGCCGCGACGTTCCCTCGCTGATGGCGCTCGCCTGCGATCACCGCGTGCAGCTCGAGGATGTGGCGGCGAAGGCCGGTGCCGATCCCGCACGCATCCGCGATTTCAAGGTGCTGGCGGTTAAGGCGGCGGCGAAGGTCGCCGCCGGTCGCGACGGCTACGGCATGCTGATCGACGAGAAACATGGCCGCGAGGCGATGTTCGAATTTGCCCGCCATCCCTTCGCCTGGCTCGGGCGGCCCGTCGAATTGCCGGGATCGCGACCCCTACGCTTCGAGTTCTCGCAGGACATCGGCTCGCAGCTCGTCGAATGGCCGGTCGATCACTGCATCAAGTGCCTGTGCTTCTATCACCCCGATGATCCGGCGGCCTTGAAGGAAGAACAGCAGCAGAAGCTGCGCGCGCTGTTCGAGGCCGCACGCAAGGTCGGCAGGGAATTGCTGGTCGAGATCATCGCCGGCAAGCACGGCAAGCTCGACGACACGACGATCCCGCGCGCGCTGGAGGAACTCTATGCGCTCGGCATCAAACCCGACTGGTGGAAGCTCGAACCGCAGGCTTCGGCAGCGGCGTGGGCAAAGATCGAAGCGGTGATCCTGAAGCATGATCCATGGTGCCGGGGCGTCGTGCTGCTTGGCCTGGAAGCGCCGCAGGACGAGCTGGAAGCGGCTTTTGCCGCAACCGCCAAGGCGCCCATCGTCAAAGGGTTTGCCGTCGGCCGGACCATCTTCGTCCACGCGGCCGAACAATGGCTGGCCGGCAAGATGTCGGATGACGAGGCGATCGCCGACATGGCCTCGCGCTTCGAACAGTTGACCGAAGCGTGGCTTGCCGCGCGCGGCCGCAAAGCAGCATAAGAAGGCGCGGCATAGGACTGCGGAGGAAAAACACCATGAGCAAGACAATCCGCCTGACGATGGCGCAGGCGCTGACCCGCTTTCTCAGCAGGCAGATGACCGAGATCGACAGCAAGAAAGTCCCGATCTTCGGCGGTGTCTGGGCGATCTTCGGCCATGGCAATGTCGCCGGCATCRGCGAGGCGCTCTATCAGGTGCGCGACGAACTGCCGACCTTTCGCGCCCACAATGAACAGGCGATGGCGCATGCGGCGATCGCCTATGCCAAGGCCAATTTCCGCCGCCGCTTCATGGCGGCGACCTCGTCGATCGGCCCCGGCGCGCTCAACATGGTGACGGCTGCGGCACTGGCCCACGTCAACCGGCTGCCGGTGCTTTTTCTGCCCGGCGATGTCTTCGCCAACCGCATTCCCGATCCGGTGCTGCAGCAGGCCGAGGATTTCTCCGACGGCACGGCGACGGTCAATGACTGCTTCCGTCCGGTGTCGCGGTATTTCGACCGCATCACGCGGCCCGAACAGATCATCCCGGCGCTCAGCCGCGCCATGCAGGTGCTGACCGATCCGGCCGATTGCGGCCCGGTGACGCTGTCGCTTTGCCAGGACGTGCAGGCCGAGGCCCATGACTATCCCGAGAGCTTCTTTGCCGAGCGCGTCTGGCACCAGCGCCGGTCGCGGCCGGACCGCCATGAGCTTGCCGCGGCGGTGGCAGCACTCAAGGGGGCGAAGAAGCCGCTGGTGATCGCCGGCGGCGGCGTGCTTTATTCGCAGGCTTCGGACGAACTGGGGAAATTCGTGCAGGGCGCCGGCATCCCGGTCTGCGAGACGCAAGGCGGCAAATCCTCGCTGCCGGACGATCATCCGCTCAACATGGCGGCGGTCGGCGTCACCGGCACCTCGGCCGCCAACCGGCTGGCTGAGGAAGCCGATGTCGTGCTGGCCATCGGCACACGCCTGCAGGACTTCACCACCGGCTCGTGGGCGCTGTTCAAGAACTCCGGCAAGACCATCATCGGCTTGAACGTTCAGCCCTTCGACGCCGGCAAGCACCGGGCGCTGCCGCTGGTCGCCGACGCGGCCGAGGGCCTGGCCGAACTCGGCGCGGCGCTGAAGGGCTGGAAAGCGCCTTCGGCCTGGACCGACAATGCGGCGGCCGGCAAGAAGGCCTGGCAGGCCGAGGCCGCCAAGGTGACGGCGTCGACGAATGCCGCCTATCCTTCCGACGCGCAGGTGATCGGCGCCGTGCAGCGCGCGATGGGCTCTGGCGTAACCCTGCTGCATGCCGCCGGCGGCCTGCCCGGCGAACTGCACAAGCTGTGGCAAGCTGGCGCGCCCGGCTCCTACCACGCCGAATACGGCTTCTCGACCATGGGCTACGAGATTGCTGGCGGGCTTGGCACCAAGATGGCGAAGCCGGACGAGGAGATCGTCGTCATGATCGGCGACGGCTCCTATCTGATGCTGAATTCCGAAATCGCCACCTCGGTGATGCTCGGCCTCAAGCTGACCATCGTGCTGCTCGACAACCGCGGCTATGGCTGCATCAACCGGCTGCAGATGGCGACCGGCGGCGCCAACTTCAACAATCTCCTGAAGGACTCGCGCCACGAAATCCTGCCCGATATCGACTTCGCCGCGCATGCAGCGAGCATGGGGGCGATTGCCGAGAAAGTGCCATCGATCGCCGGGCTGGAAAACGCCCTGGAAAAGGCAAGGAAGAACAACCGCACCACCGTGCTGGTCATCGACACCGACCCGCTGGTTTCGACCGATGCCGGCGGCCATTGGTGGGATGTTGCGGTGCCGGAGGTCTCGGCGCGTGCCCAGGTGAACGCGGCGCGCAAGGCCTATGACGAAAAACGGCAGATGCAGACCATTGGCGATTGATGCCAACGCCGGCAAATCCCACCTTTCCCCTCGCGGGGAGGGTGGGCACGAACTGAAAACTGGAGTGACGACTTGAAAGCCAAACTGGGCATGTCCCCCATTGCGTGGTGGAACGACGATCTTGCGGAACTCAGCGATGATGTGTCGCTGGAAGAGTGTTTGCGCCAGTCGCGCTCGGCCGGTTTCACCGGCATGGAGATGGGCCGGCGGTTTCCCAACGATCCCGATGTCATGCTGCCGATCCTGAAGGCGGCCGACGTGACGCTTTGCGGCGGCTGGTTCTCGGGCACCCTGGTCGATGAGGACATGGGCAAGAACAAGGATCGCGTCCAGCCGATGATCGATCTGTTCAAGGCGGTGAACGCGCCTTGCATCGTCTATGGCGAGGTCGGCCGCTCGATCCAGGGCGACCGCTCGAAGCCGCTCGCAACCAAGCCGAAGCTCTCGGACGACGAGCTGAAGGCCTATGCGAAACGCCTCACGGAGTTTGGCGAATGGTGCGCCGAACAGGGCATGCCGCTTTCCTATCACCACCACATGGCGGCGGTCGTCGAGACCGAACCGGAACTCGATGCCTTCATGAAGTATTCCGGAGCCGGCATACCGCTGCTGCTCGATGCGGGGCACCTGGCCTTTGCCGGCGGCGACGTCCTGCGCGCCATCGACAACCACTATGCGCGCATCAGCCATGTGCATGTGAAGGACGTGCGCATGGGCGTCATCGACAAGCTCGACCGCACCAAGCAATCCTTCCTCGACGCTGTCGCGCTCGGGGCCTTCACGGTGCCGGGTGACGGCTCGCTGGATTTCGGCGCCATCGTGCAGCGGTTTGCCGACCATGGTTACGAGGGCTGGTTCGTGGTCGAGGCCGAGCAGGATCCGAAGAAGAACCCGCCGCTCAAGATGGCTGAGGTCGGCCACAAGGAATTGATGCGGGTGATGACGGCGGCCGGCTATACGGTCGAGACGCAGGGCTTTCCAAATGCCTAGGGCCTCCGCAATGCCCGACGCACTGGTTCTCGGCGAAGCCGGGTTGCTGTAGGTTGCCGGAATGAAAGATTCCGAGCATCCGTTTTTCCGGCCTTTGTGGCGGCGCATCGCTGTCGTCGCAGTCTGCGTCATCTGGTCGATCATCGAATTCGCCACCGGCACGCCGTTCTGGGGCG
>NZ_JBFULQ010000122.1:0-13208 GCF_054049815.1 Mesorhizobium sp. P5_C1
TGATGAACGTGAACGTCGTCGTCAACAGCGCGATGGCGCGGATGTTGCGGCGCGCGTTTTCACTGTCATCATTGATGAACAGGATGAGCAGCACACCAACCAGCGGCAGGAAGGTGACCAGCGAGAGGATTGGCCAAGCGGTCATCAGAGCATCATCCAGGTGACGAGTGCGGCAACGCCGATCAGCATGGCGAAGGCATAGTGGTAGAGGTAGCCGGTCTGCAGCTTGACGACGCGGTCGGTGACATCGATGACGCGCGCCGAGATGCCGTCAGGACCAAGACCGTCGATGATGGTGCCGTCGCCGGTCTTCCACAGGAAACGACCGAGCCGCTTGGCTGGCCGCACGAACAGGAAGTCGTACAGCTCGTCGAAATACCACTTGTTGAGCAGGAAGGCGTAGAGCAAGCGGTGGTTGGCGGCGACGCTTCGCGGCAATTCCGGCGAGCGGATGTAGAACTTCCAGGCCAGCGCTAAGCCGATCAGCATAGCGATGAAGGGCGAGAGCTCGACCCACAGCGGCAGTTCGTGGATTTCGTGCAGGATGTGGTTGTCCGGCAGTGTGAACAGCGATGCCTTCCAGAATTCGGCATAGCCCTCGCCGATGAAGGCGCCGTGGAAGATGATGCCGGCGAACAGCGCGCCAGCGGCCAGGATGAACAGCGGCACCAGCATCACCGGCGGCGATTCATGGACGTGGTGCATCACCTCATGGCTCGCCCGCGGCTCGCCATGGAAGGTCATGAAGATCAGCCGCCAGGAATAGAAGGAGGTGAAGCAGGCGGCGATGACCAAAAGCACAAAGGCGAGGCCGGCAACCGAATTGTGGCCAGCAAAGGCGCTTTCGATGATGGCGTCCTTGGAGAAGAAGCCGGCGGTGCCGATGACCGTCACCGGAATGCCGACACCGGTCAGCGCCAGCGTGCCGATCACCATCATCCAGTAGGTGGTGGGGATCAGCTTGCGCAGGCCGCCCATGTTGCGCATGTCCTGCTCGTCGGAGACGGCGTGGATGACCGAGCCCGAGCCGAGGAACAGCAGCGCCTTGAAGAAGGCATGCGTGAAGAGGTGGAAGATCGCGGCACCGTAGGCGCCGACGCCGAGCGCCACGAACATGTAGCCGAGCTGCGAACAGGTCGAATAGGCGATGACGCGCTTGATGTCGTTCTGGACGAGGCCGACGGTCGCCGCGAAGAAGGCGGTGAAGGCGCCGATGAAGGTCACGACCGTCAGCGCCGAATGCGACAGTTCGAACAGCGGCGACAACCGCGCCAGCATGAACACGCCCGCCGTCACCATGGTGGCGGCGTGGATGAGTGCGGAGACCGGCGTCGGGCCTTCCATGGCGTCCGGCAGCCAGGTGTGCAGCGGCACCTGCGCCGACTTGCCCATGGCGCCCATGAACAGCAGCAGGCAGACAATCGTCATTGCCGACTGCTTGTCGAGCGCGTGCCCGAGGAAGGTCAGCACGGCGGCACCTTGCGGCGCGCCTTCAGCGGGAATGAACGTCGCCGCATTGGCGAAGATGGTGCCCAGATTGACCGAACCGAACAGCACGAACAGACCGAAAATGCCGAGCGCGAAGCCGAAATCGCCGACTCGGTTGACGACGAAGGCCTTGATCGCGGCGGCGTTGGCCGACGGCTTCTTGTACCAGAAGCCGATCAGCAGGTAGGACGCGAGACCCACCCCTTCCCAGCCGAAGAACATCTGCACCAGATTGTCGGCCGTCACCAGCATCAGCATGGCAAAGGTGAACAGCGACAGATAGGCGAAGAAGCGCGGYCGGTTCGGATCGTGGTGCATGTAGCCGATCGAATAGATGTGGACCAGCGCCGACACAGTGTTGACCACCACCAGCATCACCACTGTCAGCGTGTCGATCCGGAGTGCCCAGGACGCTTCCAATCCGCCCGACTGGATCCAGCGCAGCACCGGCACGGTGAACACTTCGCCATGGCCGAAGCCGACGCTGAAGAACGCAACCCACGACAGCACCGCCGCGATCACCAGGAAGCCTGAGGTGATGTATTCGGATGCCTTGGCGCCGAGCGACGTGCCGAACAGGCCGACGATCAGGAAGCCGAGCAGGGGAAGGAAGACGATGGCCTGGTACATGGTGGATCCGTCAACCCTTCATCATGTTCACGTCTTCGACCGCGATCGAGCCGCGGTTGCGGAAGAAGACGACGAGAATGGCAAGTCCGATGGCAGCCTCGGCCGCCGCGACCGTCAGCACGAACAGCGCGAACACCTGGCCGACCAGATCGCCAAGTGCCGCCGAGAAAGCGACGAAGTTGATGTTGACCGCGAGCAGGATCAGCTCGATCGACATCAGGATGACGATGACGTTCCGACGGTTCAAAAAGATGCCGAACACGCCGAGCGTGAACAGGATCGCCGATACGGTCAGATAATGTGCGATGCCGACGACCATCTCAGACTCCTTCGCCCGACTTGACCTTGCGGATTTCCATGCCGGTCGCCGCGGTGCGGCCGACCTGGGCTGCGATCGACTGCCGCTTGACCCCTTCCTTGTGGCGCAGCGTCAAGACAATGGCGCCGATCATGGCGACCAAGAGCACGAGGCCGGCGATCTGGAAGTAGTAGAGGTAGTCCGTATAGAGGATGTCGCCGAGTGCTGCCGTATTCGAGCGCGTGGCGAGGTCCGGAATTGGCTTGGACACCGTCGAGGCGAGCTGCGGTGCGAATGTGTAACCGCCCAGCACGACGATCAGCTCCGCCGCCAGGATCAGCCCGACCAGCGCGCCGATCGGCGCATACTGCAGCGCGCCTTCCTTCATCTCCGCGAAATCGACGTCGAGCATCATGACGACGAACAGGAACAGCACCATGACCGCGCCGACATAGACGACGAGCAGGATCATCGCCAGGAACTCGGCGCCGGTCAGCATGAACAGGCCGGCCGCGTTGAAGAAGGTCAAGATCAGGAACAGCACCGAATGCACGGGGTTGCGCGACGAAATGACCATGAACGCCGACGCCACCGCGACAAAGGCGAAGAGGTAGAAAAAGGCCGCCTCTAGTCCACTCAGCATGGGGTTCCCCCGGGTTCCTGTCCGGACCGGCTCTCGCCATGTCCGCTTCTGTGGCTTGGTACCGCCTCCGGTTCCCAAGTCGCGTTGTCCTTAGACGAGGCCCCTCGCCCCGTCCATGCGTCAAATATCAGCGATACGGCGAGTCCAGCGAGATGTTGCGCGCCAGTTCGCGCTCCCACCGGTCGCCATTCGCCAAAAGCTTGTCCTTGTCGTAGTAGAGCTCTTCGCGCGTCTCCGTAGCGAATTCGAAATTGGGCCCCTCGACGATGGCGTCGACCGGGCAGGCTTCCTGGCAGAAGCCGCAATAGATGCACTTCACCATGTCGATGTCGTAACGCACCGTGCGGCGCGTGCCGTCATTGCGGCGCGGGCCGGCTTCGATGGTGATCGCCTGCGCCGGGCAGATCGCCTCGCAGAGCTTGCACGCAATGCAGCGCTCCTCGCCGTTGGGATAGCGGCGCAGCGCATGCTCGCCACGAAAGCGCGGGCTGGTCGGCCCCTTCTCGTGCGGATAGTTGATCGTCTCCTTCGGTGCGAAGAACTGGCGCATCGACAGGAAGAAGGCGCTGACGAAATCCTGCAGCAGCAGCGATTTTGCGGCTTGGGACAGAGCGGACATCACGCAAACCCCGTGATCTTGAGGAAGGCGGCGGTGGCGACCACCATGAACAGCGAGATCGGCAGGAACACCTTCCAGCCGAGCCGCATCAGCTGGTCGTAGCGGTAGCGCGGGACGAAGGCCTTCACCATGGAGATGCCGAAGAACACAAAGCAGACCTTTAGCACGAACCAGATGACGCCCGGCACCCAGGTGAACGGCGCGAAGTCGAAGGGCGGCAGCCAGCCACCGAGGAACAGGATGGTGGCCAGCGCGCACATCAGCACGATGGCGACATACTCACCGAGGAAGAACAGCAGGAACGGCGTCGACGAATATTCGACCATGTGGCCGGCGACSAGTTCCGATTCGGCTTCCACCASGTCGAASGGCGRSCGGTTSGTCTCGGCCAGCGCCGAGATGAAGAAAATGACGAACATCGGGAACAGCGACAGCCAGTGCCAGTCGAGGAAGGTGTTGGGCAGGCCGAGCTTGGTGCCCAGCCCATCCTGCTGCGACATCACGATGTCGGACAGGTTGAGCGAACCGGCGCATAAAAGCACGGTGACGATGACAAAGCCGATCGAGACTTCATAGGACACCATCTGTGCGGCCGAACGTAGCGCGCCGAGGAACGGATATTTCGAGTTGGACGCCCAGCCGCCCATGATCACGCCATAGACCTCGAGCGAGGAGATCGCGAAGACATAGAGGATGCCGACATTGACGTTGGCGATCGCCCAGCCCTGGTTGACCGGAATGACCGCCCAGGCCGAGATCGCCAGCACGGCAGAAACCAGCGGCGCCAGGAGAAAAACGCCCTTGTTGGCGCCGGACGGGATGACCGGTTCCTTGAAGACGAACTTCAAAAGATCGGCGAAGGCCTGCAGCGTTCCCCACGGGCCGACCACGTTCGGGCCGCGGCGCAGCTGCACCGCCGCCCAGATCTTGCGGTCGGCGTAGAGGATGTAGGCGACGAAGATCAAAAGCACGACGATCAGCACGACCGACTTGAGAAGGATCAGCAGCGCCGGCAGCACGTAGAAGGAGAAGAAAGTGTCCATGCTTATTCCGCCGCCTGCTTGAAGCCGCTCTTGGCCAGTGCCGAGCATTCCGCCATCACGGCCGATGCCCGCGCGATCGGGTTGGTCAGGTAGAAGTCCGCGACCGGCGAGGTGAAGGTGCCCTTGTTCAGCCGCCCGCCGAGCTTCGCCACCTTGGCGATGTCCTCGGCATTGCCGGCCGCGACCTGGTCGATGCGGGCCAGATGCGGGAATTCGCCATAGAGCTTCGCACGCAGCTGCGGCAGCGAATCGAACGGCAGCTTCTTGCCCAGTACATCCGACAGCGCCCGCAGGATCGCCCAGTCCTCGCGCGCATCGCCCGGCGCGAAGCCGGCGCGGTTGGTCTGCTGCACGCGGCCTTCGGTGTTGACATAGGTGGCCGACTTTTCGGTGTAGGCTGCCGCCGGCAGGATGACATTGGCACGGTGCGCGCCCTGGTCGCCATGCGTGCCGATATAGACGACGAAGGCGCCGCCGGTCTTGGCCATATCGATCTCGTCGGCGCCAAGCAGGAACAGCAGTTCCATCTCGCCCAGCATACCGGCGACGTTCTTGCCGCCCTCGCCCGGCACGAAGCCGAGATCGAGGCCGCCGACGCGACCGGCCGCATTGTGCAGCACTGCAAAGCCGTTCCAGTCCGCCCTGGCGGCGTTGACGGCGGCGGCGAGCTTTGCCGCCTGGCCGAGCACGGCCGCACCATCGGCGCGCGCCAGCGCGCCCTGGCCGACGATGATCAGCGGATGCGTCGCCTTCTTCAGCGTCTGGAAGAACTTGCCGTTTCCGTCAGCCAGATCCTTCAGCAAATCCGGTCCGGCGCCCAGTTGTTCATAGTCGTAGCGCGTGTCGCCGACATCGCCGATGACGCCGACCGGCAGATTGCCGATCCGCCAGCGCTTGCGGATGCGGGCGTTGAGCACCGAGGCTTCATAGCGCGGATTTGCGCCGATGATCAGCACCGCGTCGGCCTGCTCGATGCCCTCGATGGTCGGGTTGAAGATATAGCTGGCCCGGCCGAGCGCCGGATCGAGTGCGGCGCCGTCCTGACGGCAGTCGGTGTTCTTCGAACCGAGCGAAGCCATCAGCAGCTTCAGCGCGTAGATTTCCTCGACCGCGGCGAGATCGCCTGCAATGGCGCCGATCTTTTCTGGTGTTGTCTTCGACACCGCATCCTTGATCGCGGCAAAGGCCTCGGCCCAGCTTGCCGGTGCCAGCCTGCCATCCTTGCGCACATAGGGGCGGTCGAGGCGCTGCGTGCGCAGACCGTCCCAGATGAAGCGGGTCTTGTCGGAGATCCACTCCTCGTTCACCTGCTCGTTGACGCGCGGCAGGATGCGCATCACTTCGCGGCCGCGGCTGTCGACGCGGATCGCCGAGCCGACGGCGTCCATCACGTCGATGGATTCGGTCTTGGTCAGTTCCCACGGCCGCGCCTGGAAGGCGAACGGCTTCGAAGTCAGCGCGCCGACCGGGCAAAGGTCGATGACATTGCCCTGCAGCTCCGAGGTCATCGCCTGTTCGAGATAGGTGGTGATCTCGGCGTCCTCGCCGCGACCGATCAGGCCGAGTTCGGAAATACCGGCGACTTCGGTGGTGAAGCGGACGCAGCGCGTGCAATGGATGCAGCGGTTCATCACCGTCTTGACAAGCGGGCCGATATACTTGTCTTCGACCGCGCGCTTGTTCTCGTGATAGCGCGAGGAATCGACGCCGAAGGCCATCGCCTGGTCCTGCAGGTCGCATTCGCCGCCCTGGTCGCAGATCGGGCAATCCAGCGGATGGTTGATCAGCAGGAATTCCATCACGCCCTCGCGGGCCTTCTTGACCATCGGCGTGTTGGTGAAGATTTCCGGCGCCTCGCCATTCGGGCCGGGGCGCAGGTCGCGCACGCCCATGGCGCAGGAGGCTTGCGGCTTGGGCGGCCCGCCCTTCACCTCGATCAGGCACATGCGGCAATTGCCGGCGATCGACAGCCGCTCATGGAAGCAGAAACGCGGCACTTCCGCGCCAGCGTCTTCCGCCGCCTGCAGCAGCGTGTAGTGGTCGGGTACAGTGATCTCTTTCCCGTCGACCTTGAGCTTTGCCATTCGCCTCAAACCCCTGCGGATTTCCCGCAATCTCTTGTCCCGGGCACGGTCGAAACCGCACCCGGCATTTCATTCATTTCCCGACGGCGAGTGCCGACGCCTGGGCAGTCCAATCGTCACGGACGATACGGCCGGTGAGCGACAAATAATCCTCGACCCAGGCAACCTCTTCCGGCACCCATGCGGCGATCTGGGCATATGTCCAGATACCCAGGCCATTGAGAACCTTCTCCAGCTTCGGACCGATGCCCGATATCGCTTTGAGGTCCGACGGCTCCGCCGGCTTGTCCATAGCCTTCGGCTGCCTGAAATCCTCCGGCATCAACCCGGCCGGAGCCGGGCCTGCTGCTGGGCCGCCATCGGCGACCGGCACTGCGTCGGCTGCCTCCCTGGCAACCATGTCAGTCACGTCCTGCGCGAAGGATTGCGCTTCGGCGATCAAGGTCTTGGTCGCCGCGCGAGCGGCCTTGGAGGCGCTCTTTTCCGTCTCCGGGAAGCGCTCGGTGCGCGCCTCGAAATCATCGACGATCGGCTGCAGCAGCCGTTGCGAGGCTTCGGCAGCCCCCGAGAGCGCGCCCAGCCAGACGCCGAAGGCGTGGTTCGCCAGCCCGATACCGAGCGCCGACATCGCCGCGGCACCCGCCACAGGATGCGCGAGAAGGTTGACGGCGCTCGCCATCTCCTTCGGCATCATCCTGGTCAGATCCTGGTTCATCTTCTCGAACTGGTCCAAATTGGGCATCAATGAGTAGGGTGTCGAATACGGCGCCATAGATATCTCCTGGTCGTTTCTTCGTTCGCCCGCCCCGGTTGTCTCAAATCGGGCACTTGCCCGCATTCCGCTTCGGGCTTTCGCCCGAATTCACAATTTCTCTATTCCGCCGCCACCATCACCGGCTCGGCCCGGTGCGCATTGCGCGAAAACTCGTCGATGCGGCGTTCCACCTCGCCGCGGAAATGCCGCATCAGACCCTGGATCGGCCATGCCGCCGCGTCGCCCAGCGCGCAGATCGTGTGGCCCTCGACCTGCTTGGTGACGTCGAGCAGCATGTCGATCTCGCGCTTCTGCGCTTCGCCGCGCACCAGCCGTTCCATCACCCGCCACATCCAGCCGGTGCCTTCACGGCACGGCGTACACTGGCCGCAGCTCTCGTGCTTGTAGAAGTAGGAAAGCCGCGCGATCGCCTTCACGATATCGGTCGACTTGTCCATGACGATGACAGCCGCCGTGCCGAGGCCGGATTTGAGGTCGCGCAACGCGTCGAAATCCATCGGCGTATCGATGATCTGCTCTGCCGGCACCAGCGGCACCGAAGCGCCGCCCGGAATGACCGCCAGGAGATTGTCCCAGCCGCCGCGAATGCCGCCGCAATGCGTCTCGATCAGCTCGCGGAACGGGATCGACATCGCCTCTTCGACGGTGCACGGGTTGTTGACGTGGCCGGAGACGCAAAACAGCTTGGTGCCGACATTGTTGGGCCGGCCGAAGGACGAGAACCAGGCAGCACCGCGGCGCAGGATGGTCGGCGCAACGGCGATGGATTCGACATTGTTCACGGTTGTCGGGCAACCATACAAGCCGACATTGGCCGGAAATGGCGGCTTCAGCCGCGGCTGGCCCTTCTTGCCTTCGAGGCTTTCGAGCAGCGCCGTCTCCTCGCCGCAGATATAGGCGCCGGCGCCATGGTGCATGTAGATGTCGAAGTCGTAGCCGGACGTGTTGTTCTTGCCGATCAGCTTGGCTTCGTAGGCCTCGTCGATCGCCCGCTGCAGCGCCTCGCGCTCGCGGATGAACTCGCCGCGAACATAGATGTAGGCGGCAATCGCACCCATGGCGAAGCCTGCAAGCAGCGCGCCCTCGACCAGCGTGTGCGGGTCATTGCGCAGGATGTCGCGATCCTTGCAGGTGCCGGGCTCGGATTCGTCGGCATTGATGACGAGGTAGCTCGGCCGGCCGTCGCTCTGCTTGGGCATGAACGACCATTTCAGGCCTGTCGGGAAGCCGGCGCCGCCGCGTCCGCGCAGGCCGGATGCCTTCATCTCGTTGACGATCCACTCGCGCCCCTTGGCGACGATGCCGGGCGTGTTGTCCCAGGCGCCACGCGCCATCGCGCCGGCCAGCGACTTGTCGAAGAGGCCGTAGATGTTGTTGAAGATGCGGTCTTTGTCCTGAAGCATTTTTCGTCCCTCAGACCGGTTTCTTGCCGAAGACGCGGATGTATTCGGCGACGCCACCCTTGGCGAGCGCCTTGGCCTGCTTGACCCAGTCGTCGCGATCGATGCGGCCGTGGAAAGCGAGATAACCGTCCACCCACTCGCGCTCGGCCTTCTTCCAGGAAGCAACCTGCGCGAAGGTGAAAATGCCCAGGGAATGCAGGACGCCCTCGATCTTCGGGCCGACACCAGAGATCAACTTGAGATCGTCGACCAGCGCCGGCCTGTCGATGCCGGCCGGGCGGTTCTTGTCCTCGAGCGACGGCTTGGCCAGCTTGTCAGCCTTCGCGGCTGGGGCCTTGACCTCCGGCGCCTTGAAGGCGGCTGCCGGCTCGGCCTTGGTCTTCGGACCGTTGCGCTGCTTTGAAACCTGCTCGACTTCGGGGGCCGCCTTGTTGGCATTGGCGGCCGAATGCGGCGGGGCCGAAACACTCGCCGCCTTTTCAGCAGCCGGCGCGACCTTGGTCTTTGAAGGCGTCTTCAAGGCCGGGCTGGTTTCAGGCGCATCGGTCTTCGGCTTGCTGGCATTGGACGGTGCGACAGGAGCGGCAGCGGGCGCGACCGTGGCGATTATCGCGTCGGGCGCCGCCTTCGCGGCCTTGGTTGCCTCCCTTGCTTCCCTGTCGCGGGTCGACTTGAGGATCGCCTTTTCGCTTTTCAGGGTCGTGAGGCCGGAGGCCGGCTCCGAGCCGGTGCGCCCGTCCTGCGGTCCGGGCGTCACCGAGGCGCCCTTGCCGGCGTCATAGAGATCGATGATTTCGGCCAGCCGCTCGGGCGTCAAATCCTCGAACGTATCCTTGAAGATCATCACCATCGGCGCGTTGACGCAGGCGCCAAGGCACTCGACCTCTTCCCACGACAAGGTGCCCTTGTCGTTGGTGTGGAACTGGTCGTGATGGATTTTTGAGCGGCACACATCCATCAGCGCTTCCGAGCCGCGCAGCATGCAGGGCGTGGTGCCGCAAACCTGGATGTGGGCGCGGGTACCGACCGGGCTCAGCTGGTATTGCGTGTAGAAGGTGGCGACTTCCAGCCCCCTGATACGGGGCATGCCGAGCATGTCCGAAATCGTCTCGATCGCCGCCTTGGTGACCCAGCCTTCCTGCTCCTGAGCTATCATCAGCAAGGGGATGATCGCCGACTGTTCGCGGCCCTTGGGGTATTTTTTGAGCCATTGCTTCGCCGCTGCCGCGTTCGCCCGGTTGAAGGCGAAGGATGCTGGCTGGACGCTGGCTTCTGCGAGACGGCGGACTGACATTTAGCGATCGACCTCACCAAACACGATGTCGAGGGAGCCGAGAACGGCGGTGACGTCGGCCAGCATGTGGCCGCGGCAGAGGAAATCCATGGCCTGCAAATGCGCGAAACCGGGCGCGCGCAGCTTGCAGCGGTAGGGCTTGTTGGAGCCGTCGGAGACGAGATACACGCCGAACTCGCCTTTCGGCGCTTCGACCGCCGCATAGACCTCGCCGGCCGGCACGCGGTAGCCCTCGGTGTAGAGCTTGAAGTGATGGATCAGCGCTTCCATCGAGCGCTTCATCGCCTGACGCTTCGGCGGCACCACCTTGCCGTCGAGGTTCGACACCGGGCCGGTGCTCTCCTTGCCGAGCAAGAGGTCGACGCACTGGCGCATGATCTTTGCCGACTGGCGCATTTCTTCCATGCGCACGAGGTAGCGGTCGAAGCAGTCGCCGTTCTTGCCGATCGGAATGTCGAAATCCATTTCCGAATAGCACTCATAGGGTTGCGACTTGCGCAGGTCCCAAGGCGCGCCCGAACCACGTACCATCACGCCCGAAAAGCCCCAGGCCCACGCATCGGCCAGCGAGACCGTGCCGATATCGACATTGCGCTGCTTGAAGATTCGGTTGCCGGTGAGCAACTGATCGAGGTCGTCGATCGACTTCAGGAATGGATCGATCCACTTGCCGATATCCTCGACCAGCTTCTGCGGCAGATCCTGATGCACGCCGCCGGGGCGGAAATAGGCCGCATGCATGCGCGAGCCGGAGGCGCGCTCATAGAACACCATCAGCTTTTCGCGCTCGACGAAGCCCCACAGCGGCGGCGTCAGCGCGCCGACATCCATCGCCTGCGTCGTGACATTGAGGATGTGCGACATGATGCGGCCGATCTCGCAGTAGAGCACGCGGATCAGTTGGCCGCGCTTCGGCACATCGATGCCGAGCAGGCGCTCGACGGCCAGTGCGAAGGCATGCTCCTGGTTCATCGGCGCGCAATAATCGAGCCGGTCGAGATAAGGTATCGCCTGCAGGTAGGTCTTGGCCTCGATCAGCTTTTCGGTGCCGCGATGCAGCAGCCCGATATGCGGATCGACGCGATCGACGACTTCGCCGTCCAGCTCCAGAACGAGGCGCAAAACGCCGTGCGCCGCGGGGTGTTGCGGGCCGAAATTGATGTTGAAGTTGCGGACGGAGGTTTCAGCCATTCTGGCGCCTCAATTCGTCTTGGCTTTTTCATCCCCGGGCAGCACGTAGTCCGTGCCTTCCCAAGGGGAGAGAAAATCGAAATTGCGAAATTCCTGCTTGAGCTCGACCGGCTCGTAGATGACGCGCTTGGCCTCGTCGTCGTAGCGCACCTCGACGAAGCCGGTCAGCGGGAAATCCTTGCGCAGCGGATGGCCTTCGAAACCGTAATCCGTCAACAGTCGCCGCAGGTCCGGATGCCCGGAGAAAAGCACACCGTAGAGATCGTAGGTCTCGCGCTCGAACCAGTCGGCGCCGGGATAGACGCCGGTGATCGACGGCACCATCGTCTCCTCGTCGGCCTGCACCTTGACGCGGATGCGCACGTTCTGCTTCGGCGACAACAGGTGATAGACGACGTCGAAGCGCTTGGCCCGCGACGGATAGTCGGCGCCGCAGACATCGATGATCGAGATGAACTGGCAGCGCGCATCGTCGCGCAGGAAAGTCATCACCTCGACCAGATTGCGCGGCTCGACATGGACGGTGAGTTCGCCATAGGCGATCACCGCGTCATTCACGCGGCCGATCAGCTTCTCGCCGAGATAGGTCGACAGTTCGCTCAGGGATGCGGTCATGGATTTACCGTTCGATCGTGCCGGTGCGGCGGATCTTCTTCTGCAACAGAAGAATCCCGTAAAGCAGCGCTTCGGCGCTCGGCGGGCAGCCGGGCACATAGATGTCGACCGGCACGACGCGGTCGCAGCCGCGCACCACCGAATAGGAATAGTGGTAGTAGCCGCCGCCATTGGCGCAGGAGCCCATCGAGATGACGTAGCGCGGCTCCGGCATCTGGTCATAGACCTTGCGCAGCGCCGGCGCCATCTTGTTAGTCAGCGTGCCGGCGACGATCATGATGTCGGACTGGCGCGGAGACGCGCGCGGCGCAACGCCGAACCGCTCCGAATCGTAGCGCGGCATCGAAGTATGGATCATCTCGACCGCGCAGCAGGCGAGGCCGAACGTCATGAACATCAGCGAACCGCTGCGCGCCCAGGTGATCAGCGCCTCAGTCGAGGTGACGAGAAAGCCCTTGTCGGCCAATTCGTTGTTGATCTCGAGGAAGAAAGGATCGTCGGACCCTACCGGCCTGCCGGTGTTGGGATCGATCAGGCCCTTGGGCTTCGGCGCGACGAGCGTGCCGGAACTGTCGTTCAATCCCATTCCAGCGCTCCTTTTTTCCATTCATAGGCAAAGCCGATGGTCAGCACCGCCAGGAAGACCATCATCGACCAGAAGCCGAGCATGCCGATCTTCGAGAACGACACCGCCCACGGAAACAGGAAAGCCACTTCCAGGTCGAAGATGATGAACAGGATCGACACCAGGTAGAAACGGATGTCGAATTTCATGCGGGCGTCGTCGAACGAGTTGAAACCGCACTCGTAGGCGGAAAGCTTTTCGGGATCGGGATTGCGGTAGGCGACCAGGAAGGGGGCGGCCAGCAGCGCCAGCCCGACGACCAGGGCCACGCCGATGAACAGGACGATGGGCAGGTATGAACCTAGAAGTGCGTTCATGCTCGGCTTTCCGTTGGCGCCAATCCACGTTGATTACAGCACCGGACCCTAATGCGGAAGCGTGACAGTTTAACCGCTGAACCGTTTTAAGGGCCTATGCTGCAACGCGGCGAGGGTTAGCGCAGCACTTCCAGCGAAGCAAGTCAAACCTTGTTCAAAACGCGGTGCTGGACGGCATATCCG
>NZ_JBFULQ010000123.1:0-13177 GCF_054049815.1 Mesorhizobium sp. P5_C1
CATGAGGCTTGTTACGCTCGAATTTACCTTTTGCCATAGTCTCTTTCCTTGGACGGCCTGGACCTTCAGTTCAGTCGAATGCGGGGCGATTAGCGACAAAGGCCAAAAAACACAAGCGTCTTTTGGCCGGGTGCCGTCTCACTCAGTCCGAACCATTGATCCGATTGCGGGGATATGGCGCTGATATAGGAAGGGACGAGACGAAATGAAATGGGTGGCAGGCGTATCGATCGAAGCCGCCACAGCGCTGTCTTGCCTGCCCGATGCTGTCCGATTCACCGCCAGGTCATGGCCCATTGCGGTCGTCATCGAGGTCTGATTTCCTCGCCGGATGCATTTCATTCCGACCGCCATCCGCGGCCCCCTGTTCATGATCGTCTCGACCGGATCGTATCTCGTCAACGATACGATGATGAAACTCGCGACATCGGGCCTGCCGTCCTACGAAGTGCTGTTTCTGCGCGGTGCGGCGGCAACGCTCTGGGGTTTCCCGCTGTTGTTCGCACTGGGCTACGGCAAGCAGATTCCGCTGATCTTCGACAGGCACGTGCTGCGCAGGAACCTGCTCGAGCTGGCGGCGATCCTCTGCTACGTGGTGGCGCTCGCCAACATGCAGATCGCGGATTCGACGGCACTCGGACAGATCACGCCGCTGTTGATGCTGGTCGGCTCCTCGATCCTGTTTGGCGAGCGGATCGGCGGCCAGCGCATGGCGCTGATCGGGCTCGGCTTCATCGGCGCGCTGATGGTGGCGCAACCGACCATGCAAGGCATTTCGGTCTACGCCTTGCTGGCGCTCGGCAACGCGACGCTGTCGGCGGCACGCGACCTTGCCGGCCGGCGGGTTACGGCAGAGGTGCCGGGGATGATCGTGGCGATCTCCGCCGTCGTGGTGGTGCTGGTCGGCGCCGGTGCAGCGCATCTGGTTTCCGAGCGCTGGGTCATGCCCGAGGCGCGCCATCTGCTGCTGATGGCCGGCGCCGGATTTTTCCTGATCTTCGGCCACTTCTTCATCTTCATGGCCTATCGCGTCGGGCCGACCAGTGCGGTTGCGCCGTTCTACTATTGCTTCACCGTCTGGGCGGTCATTTCAGGCTTGCTGGTGTTCGGGCAATTCCCCAATGCGCTGGCGGTCTGCGGCATCCTGCTGGTGGTGGGCAGCGGACTTGCCATCGTCTCGCTGGACCAGCGCAAGCGCCGACTGACCGTCGTCGCCTAGCCCCGCCCAAGCAGGCCAAGTGGGCGCTCACCCACGTCTTTCCGCGCGCTGTTGCCGAGCCGAAAAAGATCCTCTAATCGGCGAACACCGTCCAATCCAGGACGCCATGATCAATCAGCCAAGGGAGTTTCCCCATGACGGATTTTGACCAGAACAAGAACTCCGACGCCGAGCACAAGGCCGCCATCCGCAAGTCGCTCATCGGCTGGGCGGTGTTTATCGCGGGAACGCTGATCTTTTTCGCAGCAGCAGACGCAGTGTTGATGCCATAGGCTGGTATCGCGTACCGGCCCGGAGCTGGTCCTCGGCGAAAATCGAAGTTTCAGATTCCAGGGCTTAGGGTGGTTCATCGTTCACGGAAACGCAGAACCGCTCTACCCCTTTGTTTTTACGCCCGTCCTCCGCTGAACTGGTGGTAGGCCCACAGCACGACCACCGCGCCGATCACGGCGACGATCAGGCTGTAGATGTTGAGGCCGGTGACGCCCGACGCGCCGAAGGCGCTGAAGATCAGACCGCCGACAATGGCGCCGACGATGCCGAGCACGATGTCCATCAAAATGCCCTGGCCGCTCTTGTTGACGATCTTGCTGCCCAGGAAGCCGGCGATGACGCCGAGTATGATCCAGCTGATGATTGACATTTTTTCCTCTCCATCCACCCGCCAGCCAAACATTTTCATACGATTGTCAAAAGCTCAAGCCAGCTTGAAATTCCGCCCGCACGCTCCATTGTTGAGGAGGTGTTGGGCTTGTCGTTATGGAGGATCCACTATGGGACTTTTTGACAACGCCGTTCCAGGCGGCAACATCACCAAACCGCTGATGATCGCGCTTGGCGCGCTGCTGGTCGGAAAAATGCTGAGCGGCAGAAGTGCCGAACAGCCGGACCAGACCGAGACCCCGGCCCCGACCGGACCTGCTTCCACCGGAACGACCTCCGCCGACGGCGGCCTGCTCGGCGGATTGGGCGGCCTGCTCGACAAGCTCAGGGATGCCGGCCACGGCAATGTCGCCGACTCTTGGGTCGGCACCGGGCAGAACCAGTCGATCAACGCCAATGATCTCGGCGCCGCACTCGGGCCGCAGGTCATTCACGAGATCGCGCAGCGGACGGGGATGGACGAGCAGGAACTGCTCAAGCAGCTGTCCACGGCGCTGCCCGGCGTCATCGACAAGCTGACGCCGAACGGCCAGGTGCCGCAGCAGCATCAGGTTGCGTCCGCGTTCAACAGCTAGCGCGGCGCAGACATCTGCACAGTGGAGGAGCGCAGCGCGGCTTGCCGCGCGGTGTTTCGACCTGGAGATCGCGAGGACGAAGGTCTGTCTGGGTGAACACTCCAAGGTCAAAACACCCTGAAAAATCCGATTTTTGACCCGGAGCAGACTCTCGCAGGCGAAGGTGCGCATGATCGCTTTGCGCCGCATCTCGGCCGTATTGATCAGCATTGCCGTTTCCTGAAAGCTGACGGTCGCAGGTCGCAGTTGCGCCACTTGYCGCCGTTCTCTATCTGGCCCAGGGACGGCCGCTATCGATGCAAGGCGGGCGTTCCCTCCTGGACGTAAGCGGGAAGCTGAATCATACCTGTCATCCAATATCAGCCAAGATCATGAAGATGCCGTCGATTCAGCGGTTTTCGTTCAATCTGGCAGGCCTGCTTTGCGATATCCGTCGACGAAATGGTCACGCGTTGCCTGATCTCGAAAGGGCTGTGAAGCGGCCCAATGGCTGATCGTGAAATGTGGATTGCTCGCCATGAACAGCGCGCCTTCCTGGTGGGCCTCGTCCGTTCGTCCAAGTTGTGCAAGGCTTGCTGCAAGCACACGGCGCGAAATCGTTCTGTACGTGGCCTCATTGCGTAACGTGACGACTGCCAACTCATACTGGCGGGCGGCGTATTGCGCGAACCCCAAATCCCAATAGTACCACCTGGGCGGGTGTGGGTTCAGGCGGAGTGCCTTTTGGACCTGTTCAATCGCGGTGGCCGGCTTACCGTTCAACACCGAAAAGTCCGACAGGTCCGCCCAGGCATCGRCATAATTCGGGTCAATCTCGAGCGCGGTCGCGAACTCCGCATCCGACGCGGGCCAGCGCCGTTCATATGCCAGCAAGTGGCCAAGGACGAAGCGGCAGCCGGCATCGTTCGGGTCGAGCTTCACGGCTTTTTCTGCCATGGCAACGGCCACAAGCCGGTTGGGCACTTCTGGCTCGCCCCACTGCGCCCAAGCCTGCCAGAGGTGAAAGGCCAGGAGCCGATGCGCCTCCGCATAGTCCGGGTCGAGGGTGATCGCCCGCTGCAACAGAAGACGCGATTCGCGCGACGCCTCCGGCGAAATCCCGATCAGCGTCCGGCCACGCACGCAAAGATCATAGGCTTCCATGCTTTTTGGCCGGTTACGCGGCGGCTGTGTCACCAGGCGGCCGATCAGAGCCTCGACGATCATGGCGGTCACCTCGTCCTGCACAGCAAAAATATCTTCAAGATCGCGGTCAAAGCGGTCCGCCCAAAGATGAGTTCCGCTGACGGCATCGATCAGCTGAACGTTGATGCGCACACGACCGGCAGCACGGCGGGCGCTGCCTTCCAGCAAATAGCGGACGCCAAGATCACGGGCAATCAGCCGGATGTCGATCGACTTTCCCTTGTAGGCAAAGGTCGAATGGCGGGCGATCACGAACAGGCTGGCGTTCCGCGATAGATCGGTGATTAGGTCTTCAGTCAACCCGTCTGTGAACACGTCCTGCTCGGCGTCGCCGCTCATGTTGGTGAAAGGCAGGATGGCGATAGAGGGTTTTGACGGCAGCGGCAGTGGCACGGTTTCGCCGTCTTTCCTGTCTGCAATTGCCAAATGCCGCGCCCGGTAGACGCGCACGGGCTCAGCAATATTCTTCAACGACTTCTGCCCGAGATCGTCGAACCCGGTCTCCACCTTCCGCTTGACCTGATCGTAGACGCTCCCCGAAACGCAGATGTCTCCAGGTTCGCCCAACGCCTCCAGCCGAGCGGCAACGTTGACGCCGTCGCCGTAAAGATCGCTACCGTCMACGATGATATCGCCGAGATTGATGCCGATGCGCAGGATCACCCGCCGGGAGTCCGGCAAACGATCGTTGGCCTCGGCCGTGCCGTATTGGAGGTCGACTGCGCACTGGACGGCATCGACCGCGCTGGCGAACTCGACCAACACGCCGTCGCCCATGACCTTAACCAGGCGGCCTCGATATCGAGCGATCAGGGGAGCCAGAATATCGCGCCGTCGGGCCTTGAGGACCTCAAGGGTTCCTTGCTCGTCTGCTTCCATAAGGCGGCTGTAGCCGACAACGTCCGCGGCCAGAATTGCGGCAAGACGGCGCTGGACGCGTTCTTCGGCCATTGAGGTAGGTGCCTCAGAAAATTCACTTGCACAAATGGTATTGGCACCATGCGGGGATGTCCATCGGGCTGCCTGATAGCGGCGAGTTGTCATGGCGTCCTTGAGATAGCGCCGGATTTGTCTATCCAAATATTTTAGAGCGCCGATCTGACTGGGTTACTATGACGGCTAGTCGGCGGAAGGGGACGATGTGCTTCGGGGCGCAGGCCAAGCTGGCCTCTACGGCCGAGATGTGGCGCAAGAGCCGCCGGTCGCTGAGCGGAACCCGGGTGTGCTCTTGAGTGCTCTCCTGCCTCCGGTGAGAAACTGCCCGATTCCCGTTTTGTTCGGGAGTGGTAGAAAATTGGCGCGCCACACGAGATTCGAACTAAAGGTCCTAGAGGTCAGCTTTCAGCCGAAGCGGACATCTATCCGAACAATTTGGTAGTCGCCCTTGGGTCAGCTTCAGACTTGGGCCCACCGGGGCTGAACGTCCGTTATTGTTCCTCGGACGCCAAAAATGCCGACAGTCCGCTGTCGGCCCAACTGCGGTCATCTGAAAACTAGAGGCGGATGGTCGCTTCTGTTTGCTCGTTCTGGCAGATGAGCCGAAGGGAGCTTCCACCTATTTCGCGCACGTCCTTTCAATGCCGCTCTCTGTCGAGGGTAAGCTTAGCAAGCTGAACTTCTGCAGCGGATTTTTAGGAATAACAGCGCAGTACTGACAGGCGCAGTGACACGGCACTATCGATCTCAGGAAAAATTTTTGATAAATATCAAATAGTTATATGGAGCGGGTAGCGGGAATCGAACCCGCATATTCAGCTTGGAAGGCTGCTGCTCTAYCACTGAGCTATACCCGCGCCTTGCACTGAAGTACCGGATTCCCCCGAAAAGCGCCATGCACTTTTCGGTCCGATGCTTTCGCGTTTCAGGGCTTCCGGGCCGGCAGTGGTGGAGAGGGTTGGATTCGAACCAACGTAGGCTAAGCCAACGGATTTACAGTCCGTCCCCTTTAACCACTCGGGCACCTCTCCAGTTCTGCCGCCGGAGCCATGCAACGAGGCATTCACGCCAATCCGGACCCGAGTTAAGTCTTCTCCGAAACCAGCGAAGCGCCTTATGGCGGCAAGGCCATTGGGTGTCAACCGCGCAACCGGCGTTTTTCGATGTTGTTCGCCGGCTGCGGCGACGAGCCATATCCTTGGCCTGAGGAGACGGCTATAGAAGCCGGCCATGAGCGACAAAACCAACACCCCGAAAGACACCCACTACGCCAAGTTGCGGCGCGCCTATCGCGACGAGAAAAGCGGCGGCGCACCGGCGTTCAGGCCCCGGCAGCCGGTTCCGCCCGGCGAACATGCCGCGGACGGGCTGGTGCGGCTCTATGGCCTGCACACGGTGCGAGCGGCGCTCGACAATCCGCGCCGCAGGATCAGAAGGATGCTGGTCACGCGCAATGCGGCCGAGCGCCTGGAAATCGCCGATCTCGCCGCCCTGCCCTTCAAGGCGGAAATGGTCGAACCAAGGGACATCGACAAGATCACCGGCTCGGACGCCGTGCATCAGGGCGTGCTGATCGAGGCCGAACCGCTGAAGCCGAAGCGGCTTGATGCACTTGGCGAGGCCAGGCTGGTGCTGGTGCTCGACCAGGTCACCGATCCGCACAATGTCGGCGCCATCCTGCGCTCGGCGGTCGCCTTCGGCGCCGGCGCGCTGATCACCACGGCGCGTCACAGCCCGCAGGAATCGGGCGTGCTGGCGAAATCGGCCTCCGGCGCGCTGGAGCATATCGACCAGATCGAGGTGAAGAACCTGGCCGACGCGCTCGGCCAGTTGCACGAGGCCGGGTTCCAGACCATCGGCCTCGATTCGGACGGGCCGGCGGAACTCGAAACCAGTTTCGCCGGTGACAAAATAGCGCTGGTGCTCGGCGCCGAGGGCAAGGGCCTGCGCCAGAAGACGCGCGAGACGGTGACGACGCTGGCGCGGCTCGACATGCCCGGCGCCATCCGTTCGCTCAATGTGTCGAACGCCGCGGCGATCAGCCTCTATGCGGCGCGGGCATTCTTGAAGCGCGGCTGAGCCTCACGGCAAACATCTCTAAATGCGAAACGGGCTCCGGCGATGGACGCAGGAGCCCGTTCTTCGACAGGCACGAGTTGACGGCTTGGGAACGTTGCGCCGCCCTCTCCTGACCTATGCAGCTTTGCCTTTGATTTCGGCTGCGTTGCCGCCCACCTCGAAATTGGCCATCCGCTCCAGCGCCCTGACCAGCGCCGAGTGATCCTCCTTGGCGCCGCCATTGGCGGCGCAGGAATTGAACAGCTGCTGCGTGGTCGAGGTGTTGGGCAGCGACACGCCGAGTGATTTTGCCCCTTCCAGCGCCAGGTTGAGGTCCTTCTGGTGCAGCTCGATGCGAAAGCCCGGCGCGAAGGTGCGCTTGACCATGCGTTCGCCATGCACTTCGAGAATGCGCGAGGCCGCCAGCCCGCCCATCAGCGCTTGCCTGACCTTGGCCGGGTCGGCACCGGCTTTCGATGCAAAAACAAGTGCTTCGGCGACAGCTTCAATGGTCAGCGCGACGACGATCTGGTTGGCCACCTTGGTGGTCTGGCCGACGCCGTTCGGCCCGACCAGGGTGATGTTCTTGCCCATCTTCTCGAACACAGGCCTGGCGCGCTCGAACGCCTTGTCCTCGCCGCCGACCATGATGGTCAGCGACGCCGCCTTGGCGCCGACTTCGCCGCCCGAAACCGGCGCGTCGAGATAGTCGCAGCCCAGTTCATTGATCTTTTTCGCAAACACTTTGGTCTCGATCGGCGAGATCGAGCTCATGTCGATCACCAGCTTGCCCTTGGTCAGGCCGGATGCAACGCCGTTGTCGCCGAACAGCACATCGGCAACCTGTGGTGTATCGGGCACCATCAGGATGATGATATCGACCGCCTTGGCCACCGCGGCATGGCCGGAGACTGACTTCAGTCCCTTGGCGACGAGGTCAGCCGGCGGCTTCGAGCGATGGTCGCTGGCGATGACCGTATAGCCAGCATCCAGCAGATGCCCCGCCATCGGCGCGCCCATGATGCCGAGGCCGATGAAACCGATGGTTTCCATTGTTTTTCTCCGTCGTATGTCTTTGTCGAGGCTGCGTTCCTTCGCGCCCCCCTCTGGCCTGCCGGCCATCTCCCCCACGGGTGGGGAGATTGGCAGCTTCAGCGTCGGCAGCTAAGCCGCCGCGCTTCCCTGCCCGGCCAGTTCCCTGAACCAATCGAGCCCAGCCTCCGTTCCGGCCTTCGGCTTGTATTCCGCTCCGATCCAGCCGGAATAGCCGATGCGGTCGATATGCTCGTAGAGGAAGGGATAGTTGATCTCGCCCGTCCCCGGCTCGTGACGACCGGGATTGTCCGCAAGCTGGATATGCGCGATGCGGCCGAGGTTTGCCTCGATGGTACGGGCGAGATCCCCCTCCATGATCTGCATGTGATAGATGTCGTATTGCAGGAACAGGTTCTTCGACCCGATACGGTCGATCAGCGCTAGCGCCTGGTCGGAGTAGTTGAGGAAGAAGCCGGGAATATCGAGGGTGTTGATCGGCTCGATCAGCAGCCGGATGCCGGCCTGCTCCAGTTTTTCCGCCGCAAAGGCGAGGTTTTCGGCAAAGACGTCCTCCAGCACCTTGCGTTCGGCGCCCGCGGGCGCGATGCCGGCAAGGCAATTGACCTGCTCGCAGCCGAGCGCCTGCGCGTAGGTGATCGCCTTGGCGATGCCCTGGCGGAATTCCGGCACGCGATCCGGCAGCACGGCAATGCCGCGCTCGCCCTTGCTCCAGTCGCCCACCGGCAGATTGAACAGCACCTGCGTCAGGCCGTTTTTCTTCAGCCGGGCGGCGACCACCTCAGGCGCGTGATCGTAGGGGCCGATATATTCGACGCCCTTGAAGCCCGCGCGGGCAGCTGCGTCAAAACGGTCGAGGAACTCATGCTCGCCAAAGAGCATCGAAAGATTGGCTGAGAAACGCGGCATTTCTTTTCCTCCTTTTCCGCTGATCTAATCCAGCATCACGATCGCCGTTGGGGCGTCTTCCTGATGTTCGGCAAGGTCCTCGAATTCTGTGATCTTGTCGATCTCGGTGCCCATGGAGATGTTGGTGACACGCTCGAGGATGAATTCGAGCACGACCGGAACCTGGTGCTCCTTCATCAGCCGCTGCGCTTCCTTGAAAGCGGCGGCGAATTCCTCGGGCTTGCGCACCCTGACAGCCTTGCAGCCCATCGCCTCGGCAACGGCAACATGGTCGACGCCATAGCCGGCCTCGGGATCGCCCGAGCGGTTGATGTTCTCGAAGGCGAGATTGACCTCGAAATCCATCGAAAAGCCGCGCTGCGCCTGGCGGATCAGCCCGAGATAGGCGTTGTTCACCACGACATGGAGATAGGGCAGCTTGTGCTGCGCACCGACCGCCAGTTCCTCGATCATGAACTGGAAATCATAGTCGCCCGACAGCGCCACGATGGTGCGGTCGGGATCGGCGGCGCGAACGCCAAGGGCTGCCGGCAAGGTCCAGCCGAGCGGGCCGGCCTGGCCGCAATTGATCCAGTTGCGCGGTTTGTAGACATGCAGGAACTGCGCCCCGGCGATCTGCGACAGGCCAATCGTGGTGACATAGGTGACATCGCGGCCGAACGCCTTGTTCATCTCCTCGTAGACACGCTGTGGCTTGAGCGGCACCTGGTCGAAATGCGTCTTGCGCTTCATGGTCTTCTTGCGGCCCTGGCATTCCTTCGCCCAGCCCGACCAGTCGCGCAGCTTGCCAGCCGTCTTCCACTCGGTGGCGACGTCGAGCAGCACCTTCAGCGCCGCGCCAGCGTCCGAAACGACGCCGAGGTCCGGCGCGAAAACACGGCCGATCTGCGTCGGCTCGATGTCGACATGGATGAACTTCTTGCCCTTGGTGTAGACGTCGACCGACCCGGTGTGGCGGTTGGCCCAGCGGTTGCCGATGCCGAAGACGAAATCGGCCTCCAGCATCGTTGCATTGCCGTAGCGGTGCGACGTCTGCAGCCCGCACATGCCGGCCATCAGCCGGTGGTCGTCGGGGATCGTGCCCCAGCCCATCAAGGTCGGGATGACCGGCACGCCCGAAATTTCGGCGAATTCGATGAGCAGATCCGACGCATCGGCGTTGATGATGCCGCCGCCGGCGACGATCAGCGGCTTTTCGGCCGCGTTGAGCATCGCCAGCGCCTTTTCGGCCTGCGTGCGCGTCATTGCCGGCTTGAACGGCGTCAACGGCTCATAGGCATCGATGTCGAACTCGATCTCGGCCAACTGCACGTCGACCGGCAGGTCTATCAGCACCGGCCCCGGCCGCGACGAGCGCATCAGGTGGAATGCCTTCTGCAGCGTCATCGGCACCAGATAGGGCTCCATGACGGTGACCGCCCATTTGGCGACCGGCGCGGCGATGGCGGCGATGTCGACCGCCTGGAAATCCTCCTTGTTCAGCCGCGCACGCGGCGCCTGGCCGGTGATGCACAGGATCGGGATGGAATCCGCCGCGGCTGAATAAAGCCCGGTGATCATGTCGGTGCCGGCCGGGCCCGAGGTGCCGATGCACAGGCCGATATTGCCAGCCTTGGCGCGGGTAAAACCTTCCGCCATATGCGAGGCGCCCTCGACGTGGCGGGCAAGGACATGGCGGATCGTTCCCCTCGCCTTCATGGCCGAATAGAACGGGTTGATCGCCGCGCCCGGCACGCCGAAAGCGCAGGAAATGCCTTCCTTTTCGAGAACGAGAACCGCAGCATCGACAGCGCGCATCCTGGCCATTTTCCGGCCCTCCACAGGGGTTGTCATTGTTGGATGGCTGAGAATGTCACCAAGCCGGCTATTTTTCAATTTTTTCAGAATATTTTTTCATTTATAGGAAACGGCGATTAGCCAATGAATTTGAACGGCTTTTCGTTTTCCACCGATTTCACCGCCTCGCACAATGAAAAACTTTTTCATTRCCTATTGCGCCGAATTGCCGACAATGCGGCCATGGAAACCACCGAGAAACGCCAGCGCGGTCGGCCGCGCGCCTTCAACGGGCCATCCGAGCCGACTTCGGTCCAGTCGCTCGACCGGGCACTGCGCATCCTGGCCATTGTCGCCGAAGGCAGCGGCCTGTCCCTAAGCGAGATATCAGCGCAAAGCGGCCTTGCCGCCTCCACCGCTTACCGCATGCTGACGACACTCGAAAACCACGGCATGGTCGAATTCGACACCAGCGACCAGCTCTGGTCGATCGGCGTCGAGACCTACCGCATGGGCGCGGCGTTCCTGCGCCGCCGCAAGCTGGTCGACCGCGCCCGTATCGTCATGCAGGAGTTGATGGAAAGGACCGGCGAGACCGCCAATCTCGGCGTTGCCGAGGATGATTGCGTGGTCTTTGTCAGCCAGGTCGAGACGCACCAGGCGATCCGCGCCTTCTTCCGGCCGGGGACGCGCAGCCCGTTCCATGCGTCCGGCATCGGCAAGGCAGTGCTGGCGCATCTTGAGCCGGAGCGTGTCGGCACCATCCTGCGCAAGGCTGGACTGCAGCGCTTCACCGACAGGACGCTTTCCGACATTTCCGCCCTTGCCCATGACCTGGCAACGATCAAACGGCGTGGCTGGTCGGTGGACGACGAGGAGCGGCACCCCGGCATGCGTTGCGTGGCAGCCGCCATCTTCAATGAATTCGGCGAGCCGATCGGTGGTGTCTCGGTCTCGGGGCCGACAGTGCGGGTGACGCCGGAGCGGCTGGCCGAGATCGGCCCTTTGGTGCGCGATGCCGCGGCCGAGGTGACCAGGATGATCGGCGGCGCTCTCTCAGCCTGATGCGGCGCGGGAAGACTCAACTCCGCGAGTAGGCCAATCGGGCAAAGAACAGGCAAGCAAGCAGACAGCCGATGGCGAACATGCCCCACACCAGCCCGGCCTGTTCAAGAAAAACCTCGCCGCTTTCGGAATTGTAGCAGCGGCCAAGTTCGTTGAAGCAATCCCGCCACAACCAGTAGCGGTCATGCCACGCGAGCGCGAACAGCAACGCGCCGGCTCCCGTGGCGATCGCGAGAACGGCATAGATTGCTGTCTTCATCGGATCGTTGTCTCGCCGCAATGTCTCGAAATCAAGGCCTCGGTACCCGGCCGGGACCCGATCCCATCCCCCTCCCCCCGAACATCTTGCGAACAGCAAAGAGGGGCGGCGGGGGCGCCCCTCCTGCAGTTGATTGAGACGCCACCCCTCTCAGAGCCGGCAGTAGTGACGGTAGCCGTCGTAGCCGACATAGGTGTCTGAGTCCGGATCGTAGCTTCCGTAGCGGTCGAAGCAGCGGCGGACGTGCCACGAGCCGCCGTCTTCGTCGACATAGACGGTGCGGGGCTGCTGGGCGAGCAGGGTGCCCAGGACAAAGCCGCCAACGCCGGCGGCGATGCCGATGCCGAGGTCGTGGTGATGATGCGAATGCGCGGCCGAGGGCTGGACGGTGCCGACCAGCATGGTGGCGGCGACGGTGGTGGCGATGAGGCMGGAAACGATTGTGCGCGTGAACATGATGATCTCCTTGCTTCGTTGAACGAGGCGATCCATCCGCCTCTTGATCATCTGTCGTGACGGCAAGGAGAAAGGTTCGAAACTTTTTTCGATTTTCCTGGAGCCGCAGAAATCAACCAGTGTGGAGGCCTGCCGGCGCTATGCCTCCGCGTATCGACGGAAGTCTGGACCTTGGTGTCGAGGCCGGGGGCTCAGCGACCTGGCGCATAACGCAAAAAGGGCGGCCGAAGCCGCCCTTTGGGAATTGGGTCCCTCCATCAAAGGAAAATGATCACCCGGCCATGGTGGTGGTGATGATGATGGTTGTGGTGCCACCACCAATGCTCGAAATGCCTGTAATGATGATGGTGATAATGCATGCCGTGGGCTGACGACGTGCCGACGGTGCCGGCGAGCGCGCCGGTGGCGACGAAAATGGCAACGAGGCCTGACGTGAGAGTGCGCTTGAACATGATGATCTCCTGGATCCTTGATCGAGGCGACCCATTCGCCTCTGACCATCAGTCGGCGCGGTGCGGCAAATGGTTCGAAAGGTTTCGGAGATTTTTCGGCGGCGCCGGAAGGCGAGTGAATAGCGAATAGGGAGTAGCGAGTAGCGAAAGAGCCGCACTCGCCACCTGGACTATTCGCTATTCGCTACTCCCTACCGCTCACCCCATGCCGGTGACATGGCGAAGCCAGAAGGCGAGTGCGATAAAGCCGATGATGGTGGTGACGCCGGTCCAGTCGACATTGGCCTTCTTCACATCGCTGATGATTTTCACCAGCAGCATCCAGACTACCAAGATGATGGGGAGAATGATGACAAACCTGATCATGCGGCACCCCTGCTCGAAGCGATTGCACCTGCCAGATATGTAGGAAGCGATTTGGCGCTTTTCAGGATGCCCCTCCCCGGCGGTCCACTCGATGCCGGGTAACCGAAAATGGAGTTTTGTCTTTACTGGCGCAACAAATATGCTAACCGGAGCGCCGTGCCCTTGTAGCTCAGCTGGTAGAGCAGCGGTTTTGTAAACCGAAGGT
>NZ_JBFULQ010000124.1:0-13107 GCF_054049815.1 Mesorhizobium sp. P5_C1
TCCTTCTCCCCGTCACTATACGGGGAGAAGTGCCCGGCAGGGCGATGAGGGGCGGCGCCGATTTCGGCGATGGTGGTCTTCGCCTCAAGTCGAAGGTCATTGGTCTGGGCGATTGCCCTGGCCTCGCCCAAAATTGTCCATTCTTGAGGTATGACATGCATGCCAGGGCGTGGGCCGCGCCTTGGGCAATCGTGGCTTGGGGGCAATCATGCGATCTTCCGTTCTAACCCGTCGTCTGGCCGTGCTGGCCATCATTCTGGCCGGCGGCATCCTTGGGGCCGTTCCGGCGCGGGCCGATGGGCCATCCTTCGACTGCGCCAAGGCAAGCCTGCCGGCGGAAAAGGCGATCTGCGCCGATCCGCAGCTGTCGGCCATCGACCTGTTGGTCGCCAAGGCGTTCAAGGATTTCGAGCCGGCGTTCGGCGGCGACAAGCGCAGGATCGCCCGAGGGCTGATTGCCGACCGCAATGCCTGCAAGAGCGACACCGCCTGCATCGTCAGCGCGCTGAACAACGCACTGCAAACCTATGGCGCCGCGCCGCCATGGGTGCAGGACTACAACATCGCGCTGATCGGCAAGAAGGCGCTGGAAGCCGCGGCGCGAAACCCGAAAGAGACCGATCAGCCGCTGCCCTCGGCAATCGGCCAATGCGCCTCCACCCATATCAAGACGCTGACCACGCGGCTTGGCGACGATCCGCTGGAAACGGCCAACCCGGATGGCGGCAGCGCCGCGACATTCACCAATGACGGCGGCGCCGTCTCCTACGATCGCGACCCTGGCCTGGCCGCCTCGAAGGTCGGCGACGCGGCCGTCATGTGCCTGATCTCGATTCCCAGGGACTGCCCCAAGCACGATGAGCGCGGCCGCGTCTACTACGGCATCGATCTCGCCATCAAGGCGTCGTGGGCGCTGCCGGACTCGGAGCATATGTGCGGCGGCGCCTGAATGCCGCTTCGTGTTCCGCGTGGCGCTGCCCCTCACCTGCCTGCCGGCATCCTCTCCCCGTATAGTGACGGGGAGAGGGGCGCTCTCATCGCCGGTTTCGCCCATCACCAGCGTTGCAAGACGAGCGCCGTCGTTGCGGTCAGCCCCTTCTCCCCGTCACTATACGGGGAGTTGAGGAGTGGTCCGCGTAGCGGACGAAAAAGCCAATTGCTTGGCTTTTCGAACGACGAACGCCCGGCAGGGCGATGAGGGGCGTCGCCGACCTCCGCAATTGGTGGTCTCCACCGCAAGTCGAGCTTGTCATTGGTCTGGAGCGACCACCTGCACCATCCTGCCCCTCCCCTTGCGTCAGTCTCGCTTTGATGGCTGACTGCGGCCCATAGGCGCCGCATGGGGGATGGGCATGGCGACGGCGAAGCACGTGCTGAAGCGCATTTTGATGATGTTGGCCGGCTACCTCGTATCGGTGCTGGTCGGCTTGATCGCTGTCGTGGCGATCTACGCCGCGCTCAGTTCCCTACCCAACGCGCCCGCCTATTTCGACGTCATGGGCGTCTCGCCGATCGCCGTCCTTGTGGTTCCGCCGCTCGGCATGTTCGTCTATTTCCTGACGATTGTCGTGACCGCACTGCAGACGCTCATCTTCGCGCTGATTGCCGAACTCTTCTCGTTGCGCAATTTCCTGCTGCACATGTTTTTTGGCGCCGCGGCCGCCGCCGGCGGGTTCTTCCTGATCTGGCCAAGTTCAGCGGAGGACATGGACCCCGAGCGCTGGGCCGACATCGGCATCATCGCCGCCGCCGGCCTTGTCGCCGGATTGGTCTATTGGCTGATCGCCGGACGCGACGCGGGTTTCAGGCGCCCGCTGTTCGAGCTCGGCTGAAACTGTTTCAGCCGACGCGCTCTAGAAGCCGAGAAAGGCCGTCGCTCAACTCGACGGCGAGCGCACCGCCTCGGTGGCGTCCAATGCCTGCTTGAGCCGAGTGTCGCGATCGTAGACGTCGCCGAAATATTCGACCTTGCCGGACATATCCGGCCAGGCGGTGAAATAGGCGACATAGACCGGGATCTTGCGCGTCACATCCTCGGTCGAATGGCCGTGCTTCAGCTTCTCGGCGATATCGTCGACCGAGGTGCCGAGCACGGCGGCCGCCATGCCGCGCGGATCCTGCAGGCGCACGCAGCCATGGCTGAGCGCGCGCATATCCTGCTGGAAGAACGATTTCTGCGGCGTGTCGTGCATGTAGATCGCGTGCTTGTTGGGGAACAGGATCTTCAGCTCGCCCAGCGCATTGGCCTCGCTCGGCTGCTGGCGCACGCTGTAGGGAATGTTGGCGCCATACGCGCCCCAGTCGACCGCCGACGAAGGGATGCGCTTGCCGCGCGAATCGGTGACCTCGTAGCCGGCCCGGTCGAGATAGCCGGGATCGCTGCGCAGCCGGGGCAGCATCTCGTTGACGATGATCGACTGCGGCACGCCCCAATAGGGATGGAAGTCGACCTGCTTGATCTGGTTGTAGAAGAAGGCGGTCTGGTTGGTGGTCCGGCCGACAACGACACGCGTCTTCAGCTTTTCCTCGCCATTGTCGATGTAGCTCGCGGTGAAGGCCGGCTGGTTGATGAAGACACGCGGGCTGCCGAGATCGGAAGGCAGCCAGCGCAGTTCCTCCAGCGCCACCTCAACCTTCAGCAACCTGTCGGCCTTGGACGTTCCGGCCAGCGTCGCGACGGTGCGCGGTCCGATGACGCCGTCGCCCTTCATGCCGGCTTTCTTCTGCACGGCTTCGATCACCGGAACCAGTTCCGGGACATAGACTTCGCTGGTGGCCAGCCTCGCCAGGGTCTCGCCATAGGCGCCACCCATCTCGTCATCGAGATTGCGGGCGATCAGGGTCAGCAGCTTCGGCAGTTCGGGACTGGTTTCGCCCGGCTTCAGCAACAGCTTGGGGTCGACGACGATCTCGTTCTCGGCGCTGGCCTGCAGGGCTTCCAGTTCGACGCGCAACGCCTGGTATTCCGCATTCTGAGGATGCCGAGATTCGAGATAGGTGCGCACTTCCTGGGTATGCGCCAGTGTTTTCAGCACGCCTTGCAAGTCGAGCGGCTTGGCCGGGAAATCATAGTAGCCGGTCATGCGGTTGGGCTCGACGCGGCCGCTCTGGGCATCATGGGCATACCGCAGCACGCGGGCCGAGAGCGCCATCTCGAAGCGGACGAGCTCTTTCAGCTGTGCATTGGCGTCGGCCGGCGAGGCGCTGGCGGCAGGCACGTTGACCATGTAGTCTGCCGGCTCGAGGCCGTAGCTCGATGCCTCGCCCAGCACCCGCACCGCATCCTGCGCGCGGCTGTTGAGGCCCGTGCCCGTCACCCAAATGAAATCCGGATTGGCCGAGTAGTAGGCGATCAGCGCCTTGGCGATATCGGGCTCGGCATAGAGTTCGTAGTCGCTCAAGCCGGCAATCGCGTCGTGGAACGCAGCCCCCGTGGCCGATGGCACGAAAGCGGCATCCTGCGGGGCCGCCGGCATTGGCGCCGCGGTCAGCGCCGAAAAGTCGATGCGCACCAGCCGATCGGCCTTGTAGGTGTAGTAGGACGGGCTGCTGATTTTTACGCCGCCGCCACCCGGCACTTTCGGCTTGTGCTTGGGCGGCGCGGGTGGAAACTCACCTTGCGGCTCGTGCCTGACGCCACCTCCGAAAAGCATGTCGAAGAGCCCTTGCGCGCCTGCCTGTGGCACACCGAAGGCCAGCGTTGCCGAGATCGCCACCAGCGGCATCACGGTTGCTTTGTTTCGGAGGAATTTCATGAATCACCCGCCCGGTTGTACCCGGTTCCCGTTCCGCACCGTTAAGACGATCTCGCTCACCGCATGGCGGATGTAAGGCGCGACTATACTGATTCATACTGATTTCGTTAAGCTTCCATAAATTTTGGAACGCTTGTTGCAGAACGGTTTCACAACATCGTGACGGCCGGAGCGAGGTGTCTTCGCTCCGGCCCGGGGAAATCCTCCGGGGATCAGGCGTTGGCGCCACCGTCGATGGTCAGCGCCGCGCCGGTGACGAATCGGCCTTCCGGTCCCGCGAGCCAGGCGACCATGCCGGCAATGTCTTCGGCTTTGCCAAAGCGCGGCGTTGCCATCTTCTGGCGCTGGTGTTCGGCGTGGGGGCCATCGGCCGGATTCATGTCGGTGTCGGTCGAACCGGGGTGGACGACATTGGCGGTGATGCCGCGCGGGCCGAGGTCGCGCGCCAAGGCCTTGGTCAGGCCGACCAGCGCCGCCTTGCTGGCCGAATAGGCGCCAAGACTGGTGTCGGTCACCCGCTCGGCAAGATTGCTGCCGATCGAGATGATCCTGCCGCCCTCTCCCATATGCACTGCCGCCGCCTTCGAGGCGATGAACGGCGCCCTGAGATTGATCGACATGGTCTCGTCGAAATCGGCGAGCGATAGGGTATCGATGGGTGCGGCACGCCAGATGCCGGCGCTGTTGACCAGGATGTCGAGCCGGCCGAACGCGGCCACGGCGTCTTCGACGGCCTTGTCTATGGCCGCTGCGTCGCGGTTGTCGGCCTTGATGGCGATGGCGTGGCCGCCCTTGGCCTCTATCTCGGCAACGACCGAGCGGGCCTGCTCCTCGCCATGCACATAGGTCAGCGCGACACTGGCGCCGTCGGCCGCAAGCCGTTGCGCGATCGCCGCACCGATGCCGCGACTGCCGCCGGTGACGAGCGCGGCCTTGCCGTTCAAGCTGCTGGATGACATCGATTTCTCCTTTTTGTAACGTTCGATACACAAATATCTGTCAGCCTTGCCCAGCCACGTCAACTGAATTATGTATCGATCAACACAGAAAAGAGCGTCATGCCTGAACGAGGCCGCCCCCGCACCTTCGATCGAACCGCAGCCTTGCGCCGGGCGATGGAGGTTTTTTGGGCTCGCGGTTACGAAGGCGCATCGATGAGCGAGCTGACCGCCGCCATGGGCATCAACTCGCCCAGCCTCTACGCCGCCTTCGGCAGCAAGGAGGCGCTGTTCCTCGAGGCGACCGATTTCTATTCGCGCACCGAGGGTGCCGACATCTGGATGGCGCTTGAGGAAGCGCCGACCGCGCGGCAGGCGATCGAACAATTTCTATGCCTGACGGCGAAAGCCTACGCGCAGACCGATCGCCCGCAGGGCTGCCTGATAACGCTCGGCGCTTTGCACCAGGACTCCAGCCGCGGCGCGATCTGCGACGATCTGCGCCGTCGGCGCGCCGAAAATCATTCCGCCCTGCGCACGCGTCTCGAACGCGGCGTTGCCGAAGGCGAACTGCCGGTCGGATTCGATTGCAGCGCTGCCGCCACCTTCTACGCCACGGTCCAGCACGGCATGTCGATCCAGGCCCGCGACGGCGCCTCGCATTCGGCGCTTCTGGCAACCGTGGCCGGCGCGATGGCGGCGTGGCAGACGATGGTCGGCACGGACAGAGCGTGACAAACGCCGGCCATTGTGCTGCAAATCCAGACAGCCAGCCGGTCGGGAGGACAAGCCTGTGAAAAAAGGGTATCGCGAACTGCTGGATGAGGCGAATGCCGAGATCGAGGTGGTGTCGCCGGAGGAAGCGGCCGGGCTGCTTGACGATGAAGACACCATCTTCGTCGACCTGCGCGATCCGCGCGAGGTCGAACGCGACGGCAAGATCCCCGGCGCCAAGCATGTCACCCGCGGCATGCTGGAATTCTGGATCGACCCCGATAGCCCCTATCACAAGCCGTTCTTCGCTTCGGGGAAGAGCTTCGTCTTCTTCTGCGCCGGCGGCTGGCGCTCGGCGCTGGCCACCAAGACGGCGCAGGACATGGGACTATCGCCGGTCAAGCACATCCTTGGCGGCTACACCGCCTGGAAGGCGGCCGGACTGCCGGTCGAGCCCGGCGGGAAGAAGAAATAGCCTCGATGGCCGTTCAGTGCAGCAGCGACGGCTCGCGATGCTCGCCGACGAAACCGACCGCGCGTCCGACCACGCCCTTGTCGGCAAGGATGCGGCGGTGGCCGAGGCCGTCAGCCCAGTAGAGCCGCACATGGCCGCCGGCACCGGCATAACGTGTTGCATGGTCGGCCGGAACTTCACGGTCGTCGGGTGCGTGGATGACCAGGGTCGGCACCGGCGCATCGGCGAGCTGGCGGTCGCCGGTGAATTCGTGCAGCGGCCGGCCGGAAAGATGTTCAACACGGTCCGCCATGGCGGCCTGCGAGCGAGGTCCGACATTGAGCATGCGGCTGAAGTCGGCGAAGATCGCCGGCAGGGAACTGGGCGCCGCGATCAGCACCAGGCGTCCGGCCACCAGCGGCGGGATGTTCTTGACCGAACCGGCGAGGGCATTGGCGGCGACGGCGCCACCGAAGGAATGGCCGACAACAGCCACGAATGGGCCGAACCATTGGCCGGCGACCCGAACCGCATCCACGGCATTGACCATGTTCAGCCGTCGGCCCTGCGACTGGCCGTGGCCAGGCAGGTCAAGCGAAACCACCCTGTAGCCGGCCGCGCGATAGCCTTCGATCAGCGCACGCATATATTCGGTGCGCGAACGCCAGCCATGCACGACAAGCACCGTGCCGGCGGCCGCCCTGCCCGGCTCCGGCCGGAATTCGTGCACCATGACGCAGCCGGTCGCGGTCTTCAGCCGATGATGGCGTGCCTCGGTCATGAACGCGGCCGCACGGTCGACGGCGCGGCGCTCGCCATCGCTGAGCATCTTCACATTCGGCGTGCGGCAGAACAGTTCGAAAGCCGCGCGTCCGGTCAGGCGCGGCGCAATACGCTCAGCCGCACCAAACACCCGCCGGATGACCTTCAGCCCGATTGATGCCATAGTGAGAATCCATCCATACGTTCAAGCATGAACATAATAGTTCAAAGATGAACAATAAACAAGAGTTACCTTGGGACAACCCGCGTTTTCGCAACTGGGTCGCAGTGGCGCGCGCCTGCCATGTGCTTGAACGCACGCTGGCGACGAAACTGGCGCCGCTCGACCTGAAGCCGGCGCAGCTCGACGTGCTGATGAACCTCTATCGCCACCCCGGCATGTCGCAGCACGACCTTGCCCGCAAGCTGCTCGTCGGCCGCTCCAACATCACCATGCTCCTGCCGCAGTTGGAGGCGCGTGGCCTGCTGCGCCGCGAAGGCGACGAGAAGGACAAGCGCATCCTGCGGCTTGCATTGACCGAAGCCGGCGAGGCGCTGCTGATGCAGGCGCTGAAAGTGCACATGGCGCTGATCGAGAAGGCGATGAGCCAGTCGACACCGGAACAATGCGACATGATCGGCGAGCAGATGCGCAAGATCTATGATGTGCTGAAAGACGCCTAGAGCCGGATGATTTCAGGTCGGATCGACCTGAAATCTGAATCCGCCTCTAAATCAAAGAGATAGAGCATGATGTCGTCCGAAAACCGCTTCACACTTTTCGGCATCATGCTCTAGCCCTTTCAGCCCCGAAACCTACCACATCGTCTTCTTCGCCCGCTCCGGCCATTCCTTGTCGTAGGTCTCGCCGTCGATGTTCCTGCGGCTGGTGATTTCCAGGATCTGTCCGGGCGTCGGCAGCGACTTCGGGTCGACATGCCTCGCCGGGTTCCACAGCTCGGAGCGGACAATGGCGCGGGCGCATTGGAAGTAGACCGTATCGATATCGACGACCGTGACCGAGCGCGCCGCCTTGCCGTCCACGGTGAACGACGCGCACAGCGCTGTATCCGTCGTGATATGGGCCCGACCGTTGATGCGCAGCGTCGTGCCGGAGCCCGGCACGAGAAACAAAAGACCGACGCGCGGGTCGCGGATGATGTTTTTCAGCGAATCGGCGCGGTTGTTGCCGCGACGGTCCGGCATCATCAGCGTTTTCGGATCAACGATGCGCACGAAACCGGCGAGATCGCCGCGCGGCGAACAGTCCAGGCCCTCTGGTCCGCTGGTTGCCAGCGCGACGAACGGCGAGGCCTCGATGAAGGCTGCGTATTCCGGAATGACGTGATCGAGTTCCTTGACCAACGAGGCTTCGCCAGGAACGCCATAGAGTGCCTCGATCTGCTCGACCGTGGTGATGACCGACATCTTCCTCGTCTCCAAACCTTTGCCGGCGCTACCCCACATCGACGACGTTTTGACGACAGCGACGGCCTAGCGATCCCGGCTCAAACCCTTTTCAGCAAGCTCGGCGAGATAGGCATTCCAGCGCTCGTCCTTTTCGTGGCCGAGCGTGTGCAGGTAATTCCAGGTGAAGATGCCGGTGTCGTGGAAATCATCGAAGGTGATGCGCACCGCGTAGTTGCCGACCGGCTCGATCTTCAGGATCGCCACATTGCGCTTGCCGGGGACCGTCACCCGCTGGTCCGGCGAATGGCCCTGCACTTCGGCCGATGGCGAAGCGACACGCAACAGCTCTGCCGGCAGTTCGAACGGCCGATGATCGGGAAAGGTGACCGACAGCAGTTTGCGGTCCTTCGAGACCCGGAGTTCCCTGGGTGCGGTCATGATGTTCGATCCCGTGGCAATCCACCCTTCCCTACGCTGCTTCGCCGGAAGGGAAAAGGCCGTTGAGGTGAGCCGACATGCGATGTCGGCCAGGGAATGTTACCAAAGATCGAGAAGCGGTATCTTGAATGGCAGGCCGGATCGTATCACATAGCGATATATAACGATGCCGCTCACGGCCACGGGAATTGCTTGAAGCATGGACATGATCGATCCTTTTGGGCGCACCATCAGCTATCTCAGGGTGTCGGTCACCGACCGCTGCGACTTCCGCTGCACCTATTGCATGGCCGAGGACATGGCCTTCCTGCCGAAGAAGGACCTGCTGTCGCTGGAAGAACTCGACCGGCTGTGCACGGTGTTCATCGAAAAAGGCGTCAGGAAATTGCGCCTAACCGGCGGCGAGCCGCTGGTTCGCAAGAACATCATGCACCTCGTGCGCCAGCTGTCGCGGCATCTCAAAAGCGGCGCGCTGGAAGAATTGACGCTGACCACCAACGGCTCGCAGCTGTCGCGCTTCGCCGCCGAGCTCGCCGATTGCGGCGTCAAGCGCATCAACGTCTCGCTCGACACGCTCGATGCCGACAAGTTCCACAAGATCACCCGCTGGGGCCATCTCGACAAGGTCATGCAAGGCATCGATGCAGCACTTGCGGCCGGGCTGAAGGTCAAGCTCAACGCGGTGGCGCTGCGCGATTTCAACGACGCCGAACTGCCCGACATGATGCGTTGGGCGCATGGCCGCGGCATGGACCTGACGGTCATCGAAACCATGCCGATGGGCGAGATCGATGCCGACCGCACCGACCAGTACCTGCCGCTGTCGCTGCTGCGCGCGTCGTTGGAACGCCAGTTCACGCTGGCCGACATTCCCTTCAAGACCGGCGGCCCGGCCCGCTACGTGCATGTCGCCGAGACCGGCGGACGGCTCGGCTTCATCACGCCGATGACGCATAACTTCTGCGAAAGCTGCAACCGCGTCCGGCTGACCTGCACCGGCACGCTCTATATGTGCCTCGGCCAGGAGGATGCCGCCGACCTGCGCGCGCCCTTGCGCGCGTCCGAAGGCAATGAGCTGGTCGMCGAGGCCATCGACGAAGCGATCGGCCGCAAGCCGAAGGGCCATGACTTCATCATCGACCGCCGGACCAGCCGCCCCTCCGTTTCGCGGCACATGAGCGTCACCGGCGGCTGATCTTTTCGCGAAATTCATGCAGGATCGCCTCCGGGTCATTGGCTTCGAGGCGGGATATGCTGAGTCGTTCCTCATTTCTGGCGGTTATCGCAACAATTGCAGCGACAAACGCCATTGCCGCGCCATTCACTTACACCAATGAGCGCTTCGGCACCGTCTGCACCTTTCCCAACGACATCTTCACCGACCGCCAGCCCGAGCCGGAAAATGGCGACGGACAGGAATGGCTGAGTGCCGACGGCGCTAGCCTGATCTGCTCGGGGATCCTCAACGTCGACGACGACACGCCCAAGGGGTTCGTCTCGGCTGAGAAAGCCAGTAATGAACCCGGCTACAAGGTCACCTACAGCAAGGCCGGCAAGGACTGGGTGGCGCTGTCGGGCTTGAAGGATGGAAAGATCTTTTACGAGCGACGTCTGTTCGGCCGGGATGGCGTCATCCGAACGGTCTGGATCGATTACCCGCCGGCCCTGAGATCGAAATACGATCCGCTGGTCGGCGCCATCGCCGGCAGCCTCAAGGGACCATGAGCATTTTCGGCCACACCGTGGACAAATCTCCGCACGCGAATGTTCGCCTGATTTACCGGTGGCGTTTTCCCGCTTAGCCTCCGTCTCGTAGCGGTCTTTCGCTCCGGGGGAATACACCATGCGCAAACTTCTTCTTTCGTTCGCATTGCTTGGCCTCGCCACCTTGCCCGCTGCGGCCCAGTCGATCGGCGGCACGTATACGGTCGCCGGCACCAATTTCGACGGCTCGGCCTATGGTGGCGAAGCCACCATCACGCTGACCAGCGGGACGACCTGCGCGATCCATTGGGAGACGGGCGGCTCGTCCTCGGACGGTATCTGCATGCGCAACGACGACGCCTTCTCGGCTGGCTATGTGATGGGCAAGGACATCGGCCTTGTCGTCTACAAGGTCGAGGATGACGGGTCGCTGCACGGCCTGTGGACGATCGCCGGCAAGGAAGGCAACGGCACCGAAATTCTGACGCCGAAGAAATAAGGTCCGCCGCCATGGCAGGCGATATGCTGGGCACCGGACAATCCTGTGGCCCAGCCCTTTGCTGTTGCTGTTTCATGCCCGACTGCTACAGGCTTCATGCAAAGCAGAGCCGGTAGTCATCTTGCCCCTTTCTCCAAACCTTCGCGGCGCGTTGTTCATGGTTGTGGCGATGGCCGGCTTCACCCTCAACGACGCCATCACCAAATACTCGTCGCAATCGATGAACATGGCGCAAGTCATGCTGATCAGGGGAGCGTTTGCCACCCTGTTCGTCGGCTCGCTTGCCTGGCAGCGCGGTGCCCTCGTTCGGCTGCGCTCGATGCTCGAGCCAATGGTGGCGCTGCGCGTCCTCGGCGAAGCCGGCGGCACGGTGACGTTCCTGATCGCGCTCGCCCATTTGCCTATCGCCAGTGTCTCGGCGGTCCTCCAGGCGTTGCCGCTGGCGGTGACGATGGGCGCGGCACTGGTCTTCAACGAGGGCGTCGGTTGGCGGCGCTGGCTGGCCATCGCCATCGGATTTGCCGGCGTGCTGGTCATCGTGCGGCCAGGTTTCGAGGGGTTCAGCGTCTACTCGCTGGTGGCGCTGGCCTGCGTTGCCTGTTGTGCGGTACGCGATCTTGCCACCAAGCGGATTCCCAAGGCCATTCCGACGCTGCTGGTGTCGACCGCCACCGCGTTTGCCATGACAATCCTGGGAGCCGCGTTGCTTTCACCGATGGGGGGCTGGACGCCGATGACGGGAAACAGCACAGCCTTGTTGGCGCTCGCCGCGGTGCTGGTGCTCATCGGCTACCAGTTCATCATCATGGCGATGCGGGCGGGCGACATCTCCTTCATCGCGCCGTTCCGCTACACGGCCCTGATCTGGTCGATCCTGCTTGGCCTGTTCGTCTTCGCCGACATTCCTGACCTGCCGATGATCGTCGGCGCCACGATCATCATCGGCTCCGGCCTCTATGCGCTCTACCGCGAGCGGGTCGTCGGCCGGCGCAAGATCGTCGCCGAAAGCACCGGGCCAAGCATGGTCCCGGATGGAATCTAGCCGGCTCTTGTGATTTCCGACGGCTGGCGTACAGGCTCGGTGGCATGAAGCGAGATGTTGCAGGGATCATTCTGGCCGGCGGCCAATCAAGACGAATGGGCGGTGGCGACAAGAGCCTGTTGCCGCTTGGTAGCGGTCGCGTGCTTGACCAGGTCGTGTCGCGCCTTGGCCCGCAGGTCGCCCCCCTGGCGCTCAGCGCCAACGGCGACGCCACACGCTTCTCACGCTACGAGCTGCCAGTGCTTGCCGACACTGTGACCAGTTTTGCCGGACCGCTTGCCGGAATCCTGACCGGCCTCGAATGGGCCGCCGCCAACACGGCTTGCAAGGCTGTCGTCACCGCTGCCGGCGACACGCCCTTCCTGCCGCTGGATCTTGTCGAACGACTGGCGACAGCCACCGATCAGCGTCCTGGTTCGATTGCCGTTGCTTGCTCGGCCGGCAAGCGCCATCCGACCTTCGCGCTGTGGCCGACGGACTGTCGCGACGCCTTGCGGCACTTTCTGGTCGATGAGGATATCAGGCGGGTTTCGGCCTTCATCGACCGGCATGGATTTGTCGAGGTGGAATTCCCGGTTCCGCAATCCGCAGGCCAACCGGTCGACCCCTTCTTCAACATCAATGTGCCCGATGATCTTGTTCAGGCTGAACGTTTGTTGCGGAGCATGAAATCATGAACAGACGCGTCTTCGGCATCACCGGCTGGAAGAATTCCGGTAAGACGACGTTGACCGAAAGGCTGGTCACCGAACTTGTCCGGCGCGGCTGGAAGGTGTCGACGGTGAAACACGCCCATCATGACTTCGACATCGACAAGCCGGGCGCCGACAGCTTCCGCCACCGGCAGGCTGGCGCCACCGAAGTCGCGATCGTGTCAGGAAACCGTTGGGCGCTGATGCACGAACTGCGCGGTGAGAATGAGCCGACGCTGGAGGCGATCCTGTCTCGGCTCGCACCGTGCGATCTGGTGCTGGTCGAAGGCTACAAGCGCGAAGCCCACCGCAAGATCGAAACCCGACGGCTGGAAGCGAAGGACCGCACACCGCTATCGGCAACGGATCCCAACATCGTCGCTGTCGCCGCCGATTTTGCGGCCGAAGGCGAGCTCTTGCCGGTGTTCGATCTCGACGATGTGAAATCAATAGCCGACTTCATCGAGCGGGACATTGGGCTCGTTGCTTGAGAGCTAACGCTGCGGCAGAATAGCCTTGCCCATTTTTGCGGTTTTGCAGTTGCTTTTTTCTTGGAAAGAGTGGGAGTATCGCGCCAGCGGGCGGTCAAAAGCACCGCCCCACAGAGCCGTTTGGAACGACGGCCGGGACCATAAAGAGAGGACTATCATGCGTATTGCACTGCGTATCGCGCTTGCCGCATCGGCTGCGCTGCTGACG
>NZ_JBFULQ010000125.1:0-13062 GCF_054049815.1 Mesorhizobium sp. P5_C1
TCAACCGGGCCCGGACCACCGAACAGACGAAGGCGAGGTTGAACACGACATGGGCAAGGATGATTGTGTGCAGACCCATGGTCAGGTTGAGCATGGAGAAGAACGACAGCAGCGCGATCGCCAGCACGATGTCGGGAATGATCATCGGCGCGAAGATCAGCGCTTCGAGACCCTTGCCATAATGCCGGCGTATCTCGACGCCGATCGCCAGCAGCGTGCCGAGCAGCGTGGCGATGGCGGTCGAAACCAGTGCCACGATCAGCGTGTTGAGCGCGGCGGAGAGGATGGCGGAATTGCCGGCCAGCGAGACATACCATTTCAGCGAAAAGCCCGACCATGCGGTCGGCAGGCCGCCCTCGTTGAAGGACAGCGCCACCAGCACGGCAATCGGGATGTAGAGGAAGGCGAAGACCAGGCTCAGTACGAGCCAGAGCGTGCGCCGCGTGGCGGGAGAGCGCTCAGCCATCGGCGCCTCCGCTCACTTGCGCGGCGCGGCCCGAGGCGCGATCGGCGGCCAGCGCCTGAGCCATCAGCACCAGCAGCATGATGGCGATCAGCATCATGGCGAGCGCCGCGCCGAAGGGCCAGTCATTGGCGGTCAGGAACTGGTCGTAGACGAGATTGCCGATCATCTGGAAGCGGCCACCGCCGAGCAGGGCCGGCGTAACGAAGTTGCCGATCGACAGCACGAAGACGAACACGGCGCCGGCGGCGATGCCGGGCACGGTCAGCGGCAGGATGACACGGCGAAAGGTGGTGATGGCCGAAGCGCCGAGGTCGCGCGAAGCCTCGGCGAGTTCTGGGTTGAGACGCGACAGCGGTGCGTAGCAGGCGAGGATGACGAAGGGCAGGTAGTTGTAGACCAGGCCGGCGATGACGGCACCTTCGGTGTAGAGCATCGATGGCGGCTCGCCGGTGTAGCCGAACCAGCGCAACAGCTGGGTGATCAGGCCCTCGCGGTTGAGCAACACGATCCACGCATAGGTGCGGATCAGATAGTTCGACCAGAATGGCAGCACGGCGAAGAACAGCAGCACCGGCTGCAGCCGGCGCGGTGCGGCTGATATGGCATAAGCGGCGGCATAGCCGATCACCACCGCGATCAGCGTCGCCGTGCCGGCGATGCGCGCCGATTTGAGGAAGATACCGGCATAGAGCGGGTCGAAAACCAGCCCGAAATTCTCCAGCGTGAAGGTGTATTCGATGCCGCCATAGATGCCGCGGCGGAAGAAGGCGAGCGCCAGCACCAGCGCGCACGGCACCACCATCAGCGCGGTCAGCCAGACCAGCGCCGGGGCCATCAGCAAGGAGGAGCGAAGTCGGGTCTGGGACAATTCTTCGGGTACCGCTCAAGGCCGGCAGCAGAAGCGCCGCCGGCCGTGATGTCTGGTTTGACGCCGCTTACTGCGCGGCCTTGATCTCGCTGACTATCTTCGAATAGTCGCGCTGGGCGTCGCCGACGTCACGCAGCTGCTCGAACTTGACGAGATCGGCCACCGGCATCGCCATGTTGGGGAATTTGGCCAGGAAATCGGCGGGCAGGCTTTCCATAGCCGGCTTGTTCGGCACCTTGTAGTCGATGTTCTGCGCCGCCCAGGCATGGTTCTTGGCGTCGAGCATGAAGTTGATGAACTGGAAGGCCGCGTCCTTGTTGGCGGAAGCCTTCATCACCACCATCGTGTCGACCCACAGATCCGAGCCTTCCTTCGGGATGACGTATTTGATCTCGGGCTTCTCGGCGATGCCGTAGTTGCACCAGCCGTCCCATGCCTGCACCATCAGCGCCTCCCCGGAAACCAGCTTCGAATAGAAGGTGGTGTCGTCATAAGCGAGCAGCGTCTTCTTGGCCGAGATCAGCAGGTCCTTGACCTCGGCCATCTTGGCCGGATCGGTCTCGTTGACCGAAAAACCCTTGTCGAGCTGGCCAGCGGCCAGCAGCCAGCGGTCGGTCGCCAGCATGGTGGTCTTGCCCTTGAGGTCGTCGGAGGGGGCGAGAAGGTCGCTCCAGCTGGTCGGCGCCACCTTCACCAGGTCGGAGCGGTAGCAGAGGCCTGTCGTGCCCCAGGTGTAGGGGACTGAAAAGGCGTTGCCGACATCATGCGGCAGCTTGGTCGCTTCAGGGTAGAGGTTGGCGAGGTTGGGCACCTTGGCGTGGTCGATCGGCTCGGTCAGGCCGAGCTTATTCAGCACCTCGGCGAAGGGCGAGGAGACGAAGACCACGTCATAGCCCTTGCCGCCGGCGGCGATTAGCTTGCCCATGATCTCTTCATTGGTGGCATGAACAACCACTTCGCCGGCGACGCCGGTGGCGGTCTTGAAGGCAGCCATGGCGTCGGGCGCCATGTAGCCGTCCCAGTTGGAAATGACCAGGTCGGCCGCAGCCGCGGGTGCGGCCAGCGCCAAGGCCAGGCCAAGTGCGATTGACGGCATCTTCAGCGAACGGTGCCGCAAGAGAGTGGTGGCGGTCATGACAGGTTCCCCATTCTGGTTGATCGTCGAATTCATTCGCCGGCTGCGACCCATGCCGCCGCCTCGATCCTGTTCCCTCGGTCTTTTTTGTGCCGATTGTCCTGACAGTACTATTGCAGAAAAAAGTACGTCAATCCATAATTTGCCAAGCGACCGTGGAATCTGGCCGATTGCGTCCGTGGGGCCGATCGGTCAAAGCATATAGGTCATGTCCGTTCACGAGCATTGTCATGCAAGCCGCCGCCCGACGACCCCGCACCAACCACCTCGACCTGGCGCAGCGCATCCTGGATGTGGCCCGGCAGCGCGGCTTCGAACCCGGTGCGCGCCTGCCGGAACAGCAGATCGCCTCGCTGTGCAATGTGTCGCGTACGCCAGTGCGGGCTGCGCTTAGCCTGCTTGTGGAACAGGGCGTTGTGCGTTGGGAAGCGGATTCCGGCTATCACCTTGCCGTCGACCTCACGAGCCAGCCGGCCGTTGCCGCTGAATTGCCGCTTACCGAGGAGGACGAACTCGCCGAGGCGATCCTGCGCGACCGGTCGGCGCGGCGGCTGGACCAGACGGTGACCGTCGCCGGGTTGATGCGGCGGTATAATGCTGAACGCAAGACGGTACTAAAATCGCTTAACAGACTAACGGAAGAGAATCTGCTCGACCGTGCGCCCGGCCAGTCCTGGCTCTTCCGCCGCGCGCCTGACGACCCGGAGGCGCAAGGCGAAAGCTATGAGTACCGCTTGCTGCTGGAGCCCGCCGCCATCCTGACCCCCGGCTTCCGGCTCGACGGCGCACGGGCCGCGGCCTTGCGCCAAGGCATGGAAGCGCTGTCGGCGCTGCCGGATGCCGCATTCGACACACGCGAGTTCCAGCGGCTGGACATCGATTTTCACGGTATGCTGGCGGAGGGCTCCGCCAATCGGTTCGTGGCCGACGCGTTGGCCGATCACCTCAGGTTGCGCCGGTTGCCGGGCATCTATGCCGGCGTCAACGTCTTCCGGCTGCGGCAATCGCTGCGTGAGCACCTGAACATACTCGACCATCTTGAAAGCCGGCAGTATGAGGTGGCTGCCGATCTGCTTCGCATTCACCTGCGGCTCTCCCGCAACCAGCGACCGCAAGCGGCCAGTCGCGGGGCGCCCGCCCTGTTCGGCATGATCAGCCGGCCGGAATGACGAGGATTAATTGACGCGAAAAGCCAGCCCGACCATCGCGCTGTTTCCCGAAGCGAGTTTCGGCGCGGCGTTGAATTGCGTCGGCATCGCGCAGGCGCTGCGGGCGAAAGGTGCCCGGCCTGTCTTCATCTGTCATGCCGGGTTCTCCGGCGTCTTTGCCGACTATGGTTTTCAGGAATACCAGCTGCCGACCGACGAGCCGCTGAGCGACAGCGAGCGGCAGAGCTACTGGCAGGCCTTCGTGCGCAGGCATCTGCCGCATTTCAGGCTGAGCCCGATCGACCAGCTCGAAACCTATGTCGCGCCGACCTGGCAGGCGATCGTCGACACCGCGGTCAACGCCGAAGCACCGCTGCGCCAATTGCTGGCGCGGCTGAAGCCGGACGCGGTGGTGCTCGACAATGTCATCATGTTCCCGGCGATCGCTGCCGCCGGCTGCCCGTGGGTGCGGGTGGTCTCCTGCGCCGAGACCGAGCTTCCGGACGCTCGGGTGCCCCCCTATCTGTCGGGGCTTGGCGCCGACGACCCGCAACGCGCGGCGTTCGAGGCCCGCTATCTCAGAGCCTCGGCGCCGGCGCATGACCGCTTCAACCGCTTTCGGACGGATGCCGGCCTGGCGCCGCTGCCGAAGGGCCTGTTTCTCGAAGCCTCGCCAGACCTCAACCTTTTGCTGACGCCGACGATCGTGCGCCGCGATCGCGCCGAGCCGCTCGACCCGGACCGCTTCGTCTATCTCGAAGGCTGCGTGCGTTCGGAAGGGCCGTTCGCAGTGCCTGTGTTCCCGCGCAATGGCGGGCCGCTTGTCTATGTGAGCTTCGGCAGTCTCGGCGCCATGGATGTCGGCCTGATCGAGCGCATGCTGGCCGTGTTCGACAGGCTGCCGGCCCGCTTCATCGTCAATGCCGGCGGCCTGCGCGACGCCTATCGCGCTGTGCCGGACAATGTCTATCTCGACGCCTGGTTTCCGCAGCCGTCGGTGGTTGCGAAGTGCGACCTGTTCATCCATCACGGCGGCAATAACAGCTTTTGCGAAGCGCTACGCTTCGGCGTGCCGTCGCTGATCATGCCCTATTGCTGGGACGGGCACGACAATGCCCGACGCGCCGAGGAAACCGGCGTTGGCGACCATATCGGCCGTGATGCCTGGACCGAAGGAGTATTGGAGAAAGCCATTCTCGGCCTGCTGGCCGATGACGCAATGCGCGCCCGCCTCAGGGACAATGCAGCCCATATGGCGCTGAAACCCGGAACGGATGTGGCCGCGCAAGCCATACTCTCTGTGATACGGACATGAACGAAATGCCTGACATGAACACGAATACTTCCCTCTCCAGTGGCAACGATCCCAAGGCCTGGCTGACCCAGCACGGCATCAACGAGGTCGAGTGCCTGGTGCCCGATATGAACGGCGTCCTGCGCGGCAAGGCCTTGCCGGCAGCCAAGTTCCTCAAGGCGCTGGAGGACCGCGCGCTCTACCTGCCGAGCAGCGCCTTTCTGGTCAGCATCGACGGCCGCTACACCGGTTCGATCGACGAGGGTTTTGCCTACTCGGACCCGGACATGCGCATGGTGCCGGATGTTTCGACGCTCACCCTGGCGCCCGGCGCCGGTGCAGGCAAGGCCTATGTCTTCGCCGATGCCTTTCACATGGACGACCGGCCATGGATGGCCTCGCCACGCCATGTGCTGAGAGCCGTGCTCGACCTCTACCGTCAGCGCGGTTGGCGGGCGATGGTGGCGCCGGAGCTCGAATTCTACCTGACCGCGCCCAATCCCGATCCCGACCGGCCTCTGACGGCACCGGTCGGCGGCAATGGCCGCGCCGAGAGCGTGCAGCATCCCTACGATATGGCGGCACTGGAGGAGTTCGAGCCGGTGGTCCGCCGCATCTATGACCATGCGGCGGCATCCGGACTGCCGCTCGACACGCTGATCCATGAATCGGGTACGGCGCAGCTGGAGATCAACTTCCTGCATGGCGACGCGCTGCCGCTGGCCGACAAKGTGCTGCTGTTCAAGCGGTTGACGCGCCAGGCCGCCCAACAGAGCGGCATGCATGCCACCTTCATGGCCAAGCCGATCGCGGCACAGGCGGGGAGCTCGATGCATCTGCACATGTCGGTCATCGACGAGGCCGGCAACACGCTGTTTGCAGGCAGCGACGATGCCGACACCGAAATGTTCGGCCATTTCATCGGCGGCTTGCAGAAATATGTCCCGGAGATCATGCCGTTGTTTGCGCCCAACGTGAACTCGTTCCGCCGCATCCGGCCGAACCACAGCGCGCCGGCCAACATCGAATGGTCGCACGACAACCGCTCCTGCGGCCTGAGGGTGCCGGCCGGTGGCCGCGCCGCGCGGCGGGTGGAGAACCGCTTGCCGGGTGCGGATTCCAATCCCTATCTGGCGATCGCCGGTTCGCTTCTCGCGGGCTATCTCGGCGTCGAGCAGAAGCTGACGCGGTCGGCCGAGGCGTCGGGCAATGCCTACAAGATCAAAAGCACGCTGCCGAAAACCATGGAGGAGGCGCTGGATCGTTTCACCGCTTGCGACCCAGTGCGGGAGCTGCTCGGCGAGGACTTCTTCCAGACCTATCTGCGCGTCAAGAGTGTCGAGCTCGACCTGTTCCAGGGCGTGGTGACGAGCTGGGAACGCGACCACCTGCTGCTGAAGGTGTAATGATGGGCTTCAATTCCGGTTTGGATATCGGCAAATCCTACTATGTCGCGACGGCAAATCCGTCGCTGGACCATCCCGCCCTGCAGGGCGATGTCGACGCCGACCTAGTTGTCGTCGGCGGCGGCTGCACCGGCCTGTCGGCGGCCCTTCACGCTGCCGAGCGCGGCCTGAAGGTGGTACTGCTCGAAGGCGGCAAGATCGGCTGGGGTGCGTCGGGCCGCAATGGCGGCCAGATGATCCCCGGCCTGCGCAAGGGCGCCAAGGGACTGGTCAAGCTCTACGGGCCCGAGCGGGCAAAGGTCCTGTTCGACCTCGCCTTCGAGGCACGCGGGCTGGTGCTCGACATCATCGAGCGCCACGCCATCGATTGCGACCTCAGGCTGACCGGCCATCTCGTCGGGGCGGTCAACGGCTCCGACCTCAAAGACCTCGAGGAAGAGGCTGAGTGCCTTGCCACAGTGATGAAGTTCCCGCATGCCGAGATCCTGTCGGCGGCGGAAGCCCGCCGCAAGGTCGACACGCCCTACCACGGTGCGATGTACGAGCCGCTTGGCGGCCACATGCATCCGCTGAACTACACCCTTGGCCTTGCCCGCGCGGCGGTTGCGGCCGGTGTTACCATTCATGAGAATTCGGTCGCCGTGCGGCTGGAGCGCGAGCCATCGATCCGCGTCTCGACGGCCAAGGGTTCGGTCCGTGCAAGACACGTCGTGCTGGCGGGCGATGCGCTGCTCAACGGATTGGAGCCGCGCGTCAACAGCCGCATCATGCCGGTCGGCAACTACATCGTCGCCACCGAGCCGCTGGAGGGCAAACGCAATGTCATCCCGGCCAATGTCGCGGTGTCCGACACCCGCTTCGTCGTCAACTACTACCGCATGTCGGCCGATGGGCGTCTGCTGTTCGGCGGCGGCGAGCGCTACACGCCGTCGCCGCCGGCCGACATTGCCGGCTTTGTGCGGCCGCACATGGAAAAGACCTTTCCGCAACTTCAGGGCTGCCGCATCGATCACGCCTGGGGCGGGCTGGTGTCGGTGACGACGTCGCGGTTGCCGCATGTCGGGCACTATGGCGAGGTCTATTTCGCGCATGGCTATTCCGGCAAAGGCGTCATCCTGTCGACACTGTCGGGCAAGCTTTTGGCCGAGGCGATCACCGGCGACGCTTCGCGGCTCGACCTGTTCTCGACGCTCACGCCCATGCCATTCCCGGGCGGCACGGCGTTGCGCGGACCGCTCTATGTGCTCGGCATGCTGTGGTATGCGATGCGCGACCGCATCAAGCATTGAGGGTGAGTACGCCGCAGCTACGCATCGAAGTTCGCGCTGCCCCTCACCTGCCTGCCGGCATCCTCTCCCCGTATAGTCACGGGGAGAGGGGCGCTTTCATTTATGGCTTCGCCAATCGCCAGCGTCGCAAAAAGGCGTCGGCGTTGCGGCCAGCTACTTTCTCCCCGTCTCTATACGGAGAGAAATGCCCGGCAGGGCAATGAGGGGCGGCGCCGACGATGAGGGCTTATTCCTAAGCTCGCAAAGATCTCTTTAGACGACGAAAAAATCCTCGATGCGCTGCTTGGCCTCGAGCAGCGCCGGTAGGATTTCCCGTTCCATCTCCGCGACGGTGAAACGCGCGGACTGGGTCGAGACGTTGATGGCCGCGACCGTGCGGTCCGCGCGGTCGCGGATCGGCACGGCGATCGAGCGCAGGCCGAGCTCCAGCTCTTCGTCGACGACGGCAAAGCCATCCGCCTTGGCCTTGCCGATGGCATATGCCAGCAGCCGCGTGTCGGTGATTGTCTTTGGCGTCCGTTTCTCGATCGTCGCCTGGCCGAGAAATGCGTCCAATTCCTGGGGCGTCAGGCCGGCAAGCAGGACGCGCCCCATCGAGGTGCAATAGGCGGGCAGCCTGGTACCGACCTCGAGCGAGACGCTGAGGATGCGGCGGCCGGGAATGCGGGCGACGTAGACGACATCCTGGCCCGACAGGATCGCCGCCGAGCAGGCCTCGTTCAACTCAGCCGCCACTGCCCGCATGGTCGGGGCGGCGAAGCTCCATAGCGAGGCGCCGCCGAGCCAGGTGCGGGCGATGGTCAGCAGGCGCGGCGACAGCGAAAAGACGCGGCCGGCCTGGGTGGCGTAGCCTGTGGCGACAAGCGTCAATAGAAAGCGGCGGGCGCCGGCGCGGGTCAGGCCCGCCTCCTCGCCCATTTCCGTCAGCGTCATGCCAGAGGGATGCCGGGCCAGGATCTCCATGACGGCAAGGCCTCGCTCGAGCGAGCCGACATGGTCGCGGGAAGCCGCCTCTTCGTCCATCCCGCCTCCGCCAACGGCCGTCGCTGCCCGGATTGACTCGACGCCGTCACTCAGCATAGATGTATCACATACAAAACATATGTTCGCAATACGAACTTTTTGAACCCGGGAGCCCGATGCGATGGTCAAGTTCCTGCCGCTCAAACAGGCTGTGGCCGAGAACCTGAACAATGGCGACTCTGTCGCCTTCGAGGGCTTCACCCACCTGATCCCGACGGCGGCGGCGCATGAGGCGATCCGCCAGGGGTTTCGCGACCTGACCCTGATCCGCATGACGCCAGACCTGATCTACGACCAGATGATCGGCATGGGCATGGCGAAGAAGATCATCTTCTCCTATGTCGGTAATCCCGGCGTCGGCCTGCTGCGGCGCGCCCGCGACGCCATCGAGAACGGTTTTCCCAGATCGATCGAGATCGAGGAACACAGCCATGCCGGCATGGCCAACGCCTATGAGGCGGGTGCTGCCGGCCTGCCCTGCGCGGTGTTTCGCGGCTATCGCGGTGCCGGGCTGGCAACGGTCAATCCGAACATCAAGTCGGTGACCTGTCCGTTCACCGGCGAGGTGCTGGCAGCCGTTCCTTCGATCCGGCCCGATGTCACCTTCATCCATGCCCAGAAGGCCGACCGGAAAGGCAATGTGCTGGTCGAAGGCATCGTCGGCATCCAGAAGGAAGCGGTGCTGGCGGCTAGCCGAGCGGTCGTGACTGTCGAGGAAGTGGTCGACAATTTCGACGATCTGCACCCCAATCTAACGGTGCTGCCGCGCTGGACGATCGCGGCGATCTCCGTTGTGCCCGGCGGTTCGCATCCGTCCTACGCGCATGGCTATTACGCGCGCGACAATGCGGCCTATCTCGAATGGGACGAGATCGCCGCCGACCGAGACAAATTCCAGGAGTGGATGCAGGCGAATGTCATCGAGAAGAGCGCCGACGATTTCGCGGCCCGTGTCGAGCATCTGAGGAAAGCGGCATGAGCGACAATCCGGACTTCACCCCCAACGAGATGATGACGATCGCCGCCAGCCGCGCGCTGCGGAATGACGATGTCTGCTTTGTCGGCATCGGCGCGCCGTCCGCCGCCTGCAATGTGGCGCGGCTGACGCATGCACCTGACATCACCTTGATTTATGAGAGCGGCACGATCGGCACCGCGCCAGACGTGCTGCCGCTGTCGATCGGCGATGGCGAATTGTGCGAAACCGCGGTCACCACCGTCGCGGTGCCGGAGATGTTCCGCTACTGGCTGCAGGGCGGCCGCATCTCGATAGGCTTTTTGGGTGCTGCCCAGCTCGACAAGTTCGGCAACATCAACACCACCGTCATCGGCGACTATTTCCACCCCAAGACCCGGCTGCCCGGCGGCGGCGGCGCGCCGGAAATCGCGACGTCGTCGAAGGAGATCTACATCACCATGGCGCAGACCAGGCGCGGCATGGTCGAAAAGATCGATTTCTTCACCTCCTTCGGCCACGGCGAGGGCGGCGATCATCGAAAGCGGCTTGGCATCGACACTGCGGGCCCGACCTTGCTGATCACCGATCTCGCCATCTGGAAATCGGACCCGGTGACCAAGGAATTCACGGTCGTGTCGTTGCATCCCGGTGTCACGCGCCAGCAGGTGCAGGAGACCTGTGGCTGGATGGTAAAGTTCGCGGAGGCGCTTGACGAAACGCCGGCGCCAAGCGAACTCGAACTGACGACATTGCGCGACCTGCAGGCCCGCACCAAGGCGGCGCATGAGGGAAGCGGAAAAGCAAAGGCTGCATGAACATGGCCGAGGCCTATATCTGCGATTACATCCGCACGCCGATCGGCCGCTTCGGCGGCTCGCTGTCCTCGGTGCGCGCCGACGATCTCGGCGCCATACCCCTGAGAGCACTGGTCGAGCGCAATCCCGGTGTCGACTGGCAAGCCGTCGACGACGTCTTCTATGGCTGCGCAAACCAGGCCGGCGAGGACAACCGCAACGTGGCGCGCATGGCGCTGCTGCTGGCCGGTCTGCCGAAGGAGATCCCGGGCTCCACCGTCAACCGGCTGTGCGGCTCCGGCATGGATGCGCTGACCATCGCCGCGCGGGCGATCAAGGCCGGCGAGGCCGAACTGATGATCGCAGGCGGCGTCGAATCGATGAGTCGCGCGCCCTTCGTCATGCCCAAGGCCGACACGGCGTTTTCGCGCAACGCCGAGATCTATGACACCACCATCGGCTGGCGCTTCGTCAACCCGCTGATGAAGAAGCAGTATGGCGTCGATTCGATGCCTGAAACCGGCGAGAACGTGGCAGAAGAGTTCGCCATCTCCCGCGCGGCCCAGGACGCCTTTGCCGTGCGTAGCCAGGACAAGGCGGTCGCAGCGCAGGCCAACGGCCGGCTGGCCAAGGAAATCACGCCGGTGACCATCCCGCAGCGCAAGGGCGATGCGGTGGTCGTCTCGAGGGACGAGCATCCCCGTGCCGGCACGACGGTCGATGCGCTGGCCAAATTGCCGACGCCGTTCCGGCAAGGCGGCACGGTGACGGCCGGCAATGCCTCCGGCGTCAATGACGGGGCGGCGGCGTTGATCGTTGCCTCTGAAGCAGCCGTCAAGAAATATAGCCTGACGCCGATTGCCCGTATCCTTGGTGGCGCCGCGGCCGGTGTGGCGCCGCGCATCATGGGCATCGGCCCAGCGCCGGCGACACAAAAACTGTGCGCGCGGCTTGGGCTGACGCCGCAGCAATTCGACGTCATCGAGCTCAACGAAGCCTTTGCCTCGCAAGGCATCGCCGTGCTGCGCCAACTCGGCATCGCCGAGGATGCACAGCACGTCAATCCGAATGGCGGCGCCATCGCGCTCGGCCATCCGCTCGGCATGTCGGGCGCCCGCATATCCGGTACGGCGGCGCTGGAGCTTCGCGAACGCGGCGGCCGCTATGCGCTGGCAACCATGTGCATCGGGGTCGGCCAGGGCATCGCGATCGCGCTCGAACGGGCCTGAGCGGCAGCCTCTTCTTGGCCGGCTAAGATCGAGGCTGATTCGGGTGCGCAAATTTGACCATGTGGACAAAAGTGCGGACCCGTTCCATAGTTCCCTGTCTGACATTTTCACGAACAGCCGGCTCGACACGGCTGTCGAACAGAGGGGAATGCAATGGAAAACCGGAAGAATAGAATCCAGATAAAACGCGAAGGGCTTTCGCGACGCAATGTGCTGGAATTGGGCGCGTTTGGCCTGGCTGCGGCCATGCTGCCAGGCGCCGCCTTCGGCAAGGACAAGAAGCTGAAGGTAGCGGCGATCTTCGCCACGCCGATCGAGGAGCCATGGGACAACCAGATCCATGTYGCCTTGCAGAAGGCCGAGAAGGAACTCGGCATCGAGTACAAATGGTCGGAGAAGGTGCAGACAGCCGATTTCAGCCGCGTCATGCGCGAATATGCGCAAGGCGGCTACCAGCTGGTGCTGGGCGATGCCTTCGCAGCCGAGCGTGAATCGCGCCGCACCGCCAAGCAGTTCCCGAAGACCGCCTTCCTCTTCGGCTCCGGCGCCGGACCGGCGGAACCCAATTTCGGCGTCTTCGACAACTGGATCCACGAGCCGGCCTATCTGTCCGGCATGATCGCCGGAAAGATGTCGAAGTCGGGCACGATCGGCGCTGTCGCGGCGATGGGCATTCCGGAAGTGAACCGGCTGGTCAACGCCTTCTTCGCCGGCGCCAAGGAGGTCAATCCCAACATCAAGAAGAAGGTCGCCTTCATCGGTTCCTTCTTCGATCCGCCGAAGGCCAAGGAAGCGGCGGTCGCGCAGATCGACGCCGGTGTCGACGTGATCTATGCCGAGCGTTTCGGCGTCATCGAAGCGGCGGTGGACAAGAAGATCCTCGCCATCTCCAACATGTCCGACCAGTCGAGCCTCGGCCCCGACACGGTCATCACCGGCCCGGTCTGGGACATGTATCCGACCGTCCAGCAGGCGATCAAACTCGTCAAGGCCGGCGTCTTCACCGCGCAGGACTATGGCGATTTCTCGCGCATGGCCAAGGGCGGTTCGCAACTCGCGCCCTACCACAAGTTCGACAAGACGCTGCCGGCGGACGTCAAAGAACTGGTCGAGAAGAAGAAGGCCGAAATCCTCGAAGGCAATTTCCGCGTCGATGTGGATGAGAATACGCCGGTTTCGGATTGATTTTTCTCACCCTCCCCCTTGTGGGGGTGAGCAGCCGGTTCGCCGCAGGCGAATTCATCGTGCCAGTGGCACGATGAAGGCTAGCGAACGCCGGACGCTGCGAAGCAGCGGGGACCCGGCGGGGCTTGCCAATTATCAGCCCAGCCCTTCGCAGGCTCAGGGCGTTCGAAACTCGAAAAGCCAAGAAATTGGCTTTTCGTCCGCTACGCGGACCGTTTCTCACCCCCACAAGGGGGAGGGTGAAGAGCTGCGCCAACGCCATCTCAC
>NZ_JBFULQ010000126.1:0-12990 GCF_054049815.1 Mesorhizobium sp. P5_C1
TGTCCGGCAGGACAGAGGGGGGTTGGACGGAACACGACCTCTCGGGGAAGGCCGCCCTATGACCACCTTCCTCTTCGACGGCCCCGAGACCGCCCCCGTCGCCATCCTGCTCGCGCATGGCGCCGGCGCGTCGATGGATTCTCCCTCGATGACGGCCACCGCCAAGTCGCTGGCGGCGACTGGCTTCCAGGTCGCGCGCTTCGAATTCCACTACATGGCAGCCCGCCGCTACGGGCATCGCAAGCCGCCGCCGCGGGCCGAGACGGTGAACCCGGAATATGTCAAGGCGATCGCCGACCTCAGGACGAAGGGCGTAACCGGCCCACTCATCATCGGCGGCAAGTCGATGGGCGGGCGCGTCGCCTCGATGGTCGCCGACGAGATGTTTGTCAAGGGCGAGATATCGGGCCTGCTGTGCCTCGGCTATCCCTTTCATCCGCCGGCCAAGCCCGAGCAATTGCGGACCAAACATCTCGCCAACCTGAAGACGCCGACGCTGATCTTCCAGGGCACACGTGACGAGTTCGGGACGCAGGACGAGGTCGCGACTTACGCGCTTTCCGACCAGATCGAAATCGTTTGGCTGGAGGATGGCGACCATGATCTCAAACCGCGCAAGAGCGTTTCAGGATTTTCGGCGGCCGAACATTTGAAGACGCTGGCCGAGGCTGTGAAGGCGTGGACGGGCCGGATCGTTTCCTGAGCCGATGAAAATCGCCTCCTTCAACATCAACAACGTCAACAGCCGGCTGGAGAACCTGCTGGCATGGCTGGCGACGGCAAAGCCTGATGTCGTGTGCCTGCAGGAACTGAAGGCGCGCGACACGCAGTTTCCGCGTTCGGCATTGGCCGCGGCGGGCTATGGCGCGGTGTGGAAGGGCGAGCCGACCTGGAACGGCGTCGCCATCCTGGCGCGGGGCTCGGAACCGGTGCTGACCCGCGATGCGCTGCCTGGCGACGATGCCGACAAGCAGAGCCGCTACATCGAGGCGGCGGTGGACGGCATCGTCATCGCTTGCCTTTATGCGCCGAACGGCAACCCTCAGCCCGGCCCGAAATTCGCCTACAAGCTCGCCTGGCATAAACGGCTGGAGGCACACGCCGAGCAGCTGTTGGACACCGGCCTACCGGTGGTGCTGGCCGGCGACTACAACATCGTGCCCGAGCCGCGCGACATCTACGCCACCCGCTCCTATGACGACAACGCGCTGGTGCAGCCGGAAAGCCGGGCGTCCTTCGAGCGCCTGATCGAGCAGGGTTGGACCGACGCGCTGCGCAAGAAGCACCCGAAGGAGACGCTCTATACGTTCTGGGATTATCGCCGAAACCGCTGGCCGCGCGACGCGGGGCTCAGGCTCGACCATATCCTGCTGTCGAAGACACTGTCGCGCCGTCTCACCGCCGCCGGCATCGACCGCGAGGTGCGCGGGCAAGACGGCGCCAGCGACCATGCGCCGGTCTGGGTGGAGCTCAGGTCAGCTTGATGGGAACCTCGACGCCGCCGCTTTCGCATGCGCCATTTTGCGAACACCTTTTCCACTGGTAATCTCGTGAACTGAACTTTGCGGCGTGGGGCGAAGCCTGCGATGGTGCCGAGGGGGGCCGATGAACAGAGTCGTCGACAGGCTGATTGCAATCATCCTGCTGGTGGTGGCCGTGGCTTGCGTCTGGCGCGCCTGGCTGGTGCTTGGCGATGCAGTCGTCGTCTGGCGCGGTGTCTCGCCTTCCGCCGAGGCTTCCGCCTCCATCCGGTTGGCCGCATTGGTGGTGGCGGCACTCGCTTGCCTGATTGGCGCTCTGCTGTTCTGGGCAGGTCGTCTGCCGGGGCGCCCGAACCATCAGGCCGGCGCGCCGCTGTTCGGCCGTGCGGCGGAAGTGCAAGACACCGGCAGGCCCGGCCTGCGCAAGGTGTTTCTTGCCCTGCCATTGGTTGTGCTTGCGGTGCTGGCCGTCGACAGGTTCGGCCCCTGGCATGATCGCGGTGGCGAAATTGCCAGCCAGCCCGGCGAACCCAAGCCCAACGAACCCAAGCAGAATGAACCCAAGCCTGCCGAGCCGAAGGGGCAGGACATCGCCAGTGCGCCGCCGGTCCAGGAACCGGCAGTTCCACCGGCAGCCGCGCCGCCGGCGCCATCTCCACCCGCCCCACCACCGGAAGCGGCCAACCCGCCCGCGGCCCTAGAGCCGCCGACTCCGCCCGCGCTCGCGCCGCCAACGCCGCCTACGCCCGCCGTTCCGACACCGCCGGAGGTCGCGGTGATTCCGCCACCGACCGTCGCGCCTCTGCCCCCGCCTCCGCCACCGCTGCCGACCGAGCCCGAGGGTCATCGCGACGCTGTCGTCTGGCTGGCCGTGGCGCCCGACGGGCACACGATCATGAGCGCCAGCACCGACCACACGATCAAGCTCTGGGACATCGCCGGCAAGCATCTGATCCGCAACCTCGGCGTCCACAAGGATATGGTGCGCACCGCGCTGTTCATGCCGGATGGCGTCAGCGCGCTGACCGCCGGCGACGACGGCGAGATGGTGCAGCGGAAACTTTCCGACGGCGCTGTGCTGCATGTCTTTTCGGCGGGCGAGAATGGCGGTGTGAACAAGCTGGCGATCAGCCCGGACGGCAAACGTGCCGTGACCGGCCACGAGACCGGCAACGTCATCGTCTGGGACCTGGAAAAGGGCACCGTGCTGCATGTGATGAGCGGGCACGACTGGTCAGTCAGCGCTGTCGCCGTCTCGCCCGACGGCACTCGCGCCGTCTCGGGCAGCATCGATGGCACGCTCAAACTCTGGGACATCGACAGCGGCAAGCAGTTGCGCAGCTGGCATGGGCATGAGCAAGGCACCTATGGCGCCGTGTTCACCGCCGACGGCCATCATCTGATCACCGGCAGCGGCGACTACACGATCAAGCTCTGGGACCTCGACAGCGGCCGCGAAGTGCGACGCTTCGAGGGCCATGAGGGCACCGTCTACACGTTGGCGCTGTCGGCCGACGGCAAGCGCCTGGTCTCCGGTTCGCTCGACGGCACGGCGCGCCTGTGGGACATGGAAACGGGCAATCAGGTCGCCATGTTCGACAGCCAGACCGGCCCGATCTATGCGGTGGCCTTCGCCGCCGACGGCACGGTGCTGACCGGCGGCTACGACCGTACCATCCGCGACTGGCCGGCCACAGGCGGCGACGGGGTGGTGCTGTTTGCAGGGGCGCCGGGGTGAATGGCGCCCGAGGAGCGGCCGGAGCCATTACGGGGCGGGGTCAGCTACAGCTTCACGCCATGATCGGGTTCGAAACGAAGCAGGACCTCGCGTGCTTCAATATCGACCTCTTCTCGTCTGTCATCTTCGCTGGGATGATCCGCTAATCGGCGCAGATCCTCCTCCAGGCCGCGAAGAACGTCCATCGGCAATCTTTGCACGATCGAGTTGATGCAGTGCCACTTTTGAGTTCCATCCTTTCCCTGAAGGATACGTGAGACCGGATCAATCAGCGGTGTCCCCAAAGTGACAAGGAAATCAGCGATGGGACTAGCCACCGGCCAGTTGCCATCGGCAGTCCACTCCAACAGTTGGTCCAAAATCGGCGCAACCGCCGGATAGCCCGCTTCGACAATCAGAACGATTGAGTCAAGGTCGTGCTTGTCGCGTGGGAGCAGGCTCTGTGGGTCAATCATACAAGTCGCTTTCCGCCCATAATCTCTAGGCTTTTTGAGTGCTCGAACATTGCTGTCAATGGCCGCACGCCTGCCAACCATCCTTGACCCTCTCGCCGCCCACGCTATGTTCGCGCCATGTCAGCATCCAGCCTCGCGGACACAGCGCCGCTCATCGTGATCGACCTTCAGACCGGCATGTTCGACGGCGTGCACGAGCCGCCGATCCATGAGGCGTCAGCCATTGCCGAGCGTGCCCGGGCGGTGATCGACTGGGCGCGGCGCGGCGGGCGCAAGGTCGCCTTTGTCAGGCATGACGGACCGGCGGGCGATCCGCTGGCGCCGGGTGAACCGGGTTGGCCGGTGTGGCCCGCACTCGGCCAGGCCGTGGACGAGCCGACTTTCGCCAAGAGCGTCGGCAATGCCTTCAGCAATGCAGCCCTTGGCGAATGGGTCGCAGGGCAGGGCGCCGGTGCTGTCGTGCTGCTGGGCGCGCAGACCGATTTTTGCGTGGCTGCGACCATCAAGGGCGCGATGGCCAGAGGGCTCGGCGTCACCGTGGTCTCCGATGCGCACAGCACATTGGACAGCGCCAGTGAGAGCGCCCTCCAGATCATCACCCGCCACAATGATGAATTCGCCGAGGCCGGCGTCAATCTGGTGACGACCAAGGCACTGGTCGGCGGCTGAAGCTGTAAGGAATTTGGCGGCAGGCTGATCGTCACTTCGCGCGACAACTTGTCCAGCACTGCGGATCGGACGAGACCGTCAAGCGCCTGCCGTGGTCGACGCGGACGGGGGGGCGCATTGTTGGGATGGCTCGGGCGCCCGCGTCAACCAGGGCGGCTCGTACCGCCGCATTGACACCATTGCACATCGCCGGCCGGCCGACACTTCCGCGAAAGCGGAATAGGCCGGGACTAAAGTGCAGATTCGGCGTCCTGGTCATCACGGCGCGAAACAGTTTCTCTTTCTTGCCGCATCGAACGATTTTCCTCAACCCAAACTGGCCGGCGGGTCGCTGTCGATTCGAAAAGGCGGCTGGATGTTCCGCCGAGCGCGCAGCCCGATCAGTTTGCCGCGCTGCGATCGGTCGCCTGAATCGATCGGGCGGGAAGGGACGACAGCGCACGTTGATCCGACGGCTGCTCGTTGAGATAGAGCGCGCCGCCCAGGACCAGAAACACCATTCCCACCGCCATCAATCCCACCATCAGCACGRCAATCGCCGTGACCGGGCCGTTGCCTGTTTTGACGACGGTGGATCGATGYGGCATCGTTCTGTCCTCCCGATATGGATCCGGCGGCGCCGGCGACATCGCGACAAACGACAGCCAAAGCGAGATGTTCCCTTCTCCGGACGTCAATCCGGGCCACATCGGCCGTTTGCGTTTTCGCCTAGGACCAAGGTCTTAGGTGCCGGCCGCAAAGGTCCGAGGGGCCCTGTTCGGTTCCGGCAATGTGCATTGGACGTTCCGGTATTTTAGTCAAACGCGATATAATGACGCGGTCGTTTCGCGGGGTCAGGATCGRCAAAAAACTTAGCCGGCCAAGCGTCTTCGCCGCAATCGCGGCATCAAAAATGGCCCGCGCTGGCAGCCCTGACGTCACAGGCACAGCGCGGCAACGGCCGCCACCACCGCCGCCACTGGGGCGCAGTATTCCAAGGCTGGAACCAAGCGCCGGCGCTTCGCGTTTAGAGTGTGACCTGTGAGGACTGCCACCTCCGGCCACACCGTCTAAGGCCCGCTTTGCTCCCAGCAAGGCGGGCCTCTTTCGTGTCGGAGCTTTCGGCGAAAACAAGAAAGGCGGCTGGAACGACACGGTGCGCTCTACGTTGGCTAGGCAATGAAAATATTGAGGCCGATCCAGCGCCGGTGGCGACGACCTTTGAAGCCCATGCCATGGGGCGTTCTCCGGTGACCCGTGTAGCGGTTGGCAGTTCTGTGTGCGATTCAGAACCGATCTGCATAATTTATCTACGAACTCCGGAAGCTTTTGTGCCTCTTAGACCGATAGCTGGATCAACAAGCGCCAATATCAGGTCGTTTTCGTGATGCTTTCAATTCGGGAATTGAAATGGAACCTCATAGTGGCGGCGGAGTTTTCATCCAGGGCGGAGTTCCGATGAATACAATGGAGGCTATGATGAAACATTATCTTTCGAGTGCTGCGGCCGCGATCGTCCTGATGGGTGGCATTGGCGTGGCGATGGCTGAAAACGTCGTCGTCGTCCAGCCGGAGCAGGAGACGGTCGTTCGCCAATACATCAAGAAGGAGCCGCTTGCGTCGGTGAACCTGCTGGGCGTCGAACTCAAGCTTGGCTCGTCGGTGCCCGACACGGTCGAATTGCGTCAGGTGCCCGACGTCAAATATCGCGTCGCCGTGATCAATGACCAGACCGTTCTGGTCGATCCAGAGACACGCCAGATCGTCCAAGTCCTGCACTGAGTGAGGCCCGACGCGTAGGCCGACACACCGGGATTGCCCGCGTTGGGTTGTCTTGGGAGGAGCCCGTCACCAGACATTCGCGTCGGTGGCGGGCTTTCCTTTGAGGCAGGTTTTGCCGTGGTCTATTCGGCGGCCAGCTTGTCCTGCGTGTTCGTCTCAAAATCGCGGGCGTCGTGGCGCTCATGCAGCTGCATGGCGGGTTCACCGAAGGCGCGGTTGACCATGCGGCCGCGCTTGACCGCGGGGCGGGCGTCGATCGCCTTGGCCCAGCGCTGCACATGCTGGTAGTCGTTCACGGACAGGAACTCGCCGGAATCATTGTACATGCGGCCGAGCGCCAGCCCGCCATACCAGGGCCAAATCGCCATGTCGGCGATGCTGTAGTCCTTGCCACCGAGATATTCGGTTTCGGCCAGCCGACGGTCGAGCACGTCCATCTGGCGCTTTACCTCCATCGAGAAGCGGTCGATGGCATATTCGAACTTCTCCGGCGCATAGGCGTAGAAATGGCCGAAGCCGCCGCCCAGATAAGGTGCCGAACCCATCTGCCAGAATAGCCAGGACAGCACCTCGGCGCGGGCCGGCTGTTCGGTTGGCAGGAATTCGCCGAATTTTTCGGCGAGATAGACGAGGATCGAGCCGGATTCGAAGATGCGCACCGGGGTCTTGCCGCTGCGGTCCATCAAGGCGGGAATCTTTGAATTGGGATTGACCTCGACGAAGCCGCTGCCGAACTGGTCGCCATCGTTGATGCGGATCAGCCAGGCATCATATTCGGCGCCCTGGTGGCCGCGGGCCAGAAGTTCCTCCAGCATGACGGTCACCTTGACGCCGTTCGGCGTCGCCAGCGAATAGAGCTGCAGCGGGTGTTTGCCGACTGGCAGGTCCTTGTCGTGCGTCGGCCCGGCGATCGGCCGGTTGATGCTGGCAAAGGCGCCGCCATTCGCCTTGCTCCAGGTCCATACTTTCGGCGGGGTGTAGTCGGTCATCTCGGGGCCTCGTGGGGAAGGATGGGCAGGTCGCCCTACAACTAGGGTTTCAGAGGGGGAAGTTCAACTTGCGTTGAACTATTGTTGACGGAGGCTCCGTTTTCCCTTCCCCTGGTGGGGTGATCAGCCGGATCGTGAAGCGAATTCGTCGTGCCAGTGGCCGCGCGAACCGCTTCTCACCCCTTGCACCATCTCGCTTGCGGCATACCTATAGAAATATCACCTATCCAGGAATGACAGCATGACCATCAATCCCAATCCGCGCTCGGTCGTTGCCGTGCGGGCGACCGTTCCGGAGGATGCCTTCACGGCCGGTGCCCTGGGCACGCTCAGGGAAGGCAGCGGTGTCGTCATCCGCAACGACGGGCTGGTGCTGACCATCGGCTATCTCATCACCGAAGCGGAAGAGGTCTGGCTGACCAGTCATAACGGCCGCGTCATCCCGGCGCACGCGCTTGCCTATGACCAGGAATCGGGCTTCGGCCTGGTGCAGGCGCTGGCGCCGCTCGGCCTGCCGGCGGTGGCGCTGGGCGATGCCGGCAAGGCCAGGATCGGCGACGCCGTGGTGCTGGCCGACGGCGTCGGCCAGTCGGTGCAGGCCAGGATCGTCACCAAGCAGGAATTCGCCGGCTATTGGGAGTATCTGCTCGACGAGGCGATCTTCATCGCGCCCGCGCACCCGTCCTGGGGTGGTGCCGGGCTGTTCGGCGCCGACGGCTCGCTGCTCGGCATCGGTTCGCTGCGGCTGCAGATGAGCCGCAACGGCGAGGTCGCCGATATAAACATGGTCGTGCCGATCGACCTTTTGCCGCCCATTCTCGACGATCTCCTGACGCGCGGCCATGTGGCCAGGCCACCGCGCCCGTGGCTCGGCGCCTTGTCGGCCGAAAGCGACGGCAAGGTGGTGGTGATGAGCGTGACCGAAGGCGGCCCGGCCGCCAAAGCCGGCCTGCGGCAGGGCGACATCATTTCCGACATCCGTGACGGCGCGGTCGATGGGCTGGCCGATTTCTATCGCAAGCTGTGGGAGAGCGGCTCGGCCGGCGCGGAGATCCCGATGCGGGTGCTGCGCGATGGCCGCGAAACCTGGCTGCGCGTCAAATCGGCCGACCGCGGCAGTTTCCTCAAGAAGCCGCAGCTGCAGTAGGCATCGGCTGGGGCATTTCGTTGCATCCCAGTCGGCCGCTCACCGCGCCAGCGGGCTGTCCCAGACGACAAACAACAGCGCTTTCAGCTGGGCAAAGCGTTCTGGTCCGAGTTCGGTGCGCCACTCTTCCTCGATGTCGCGCAGGATATCGACCATTTTCCAGAAGGCGGCGTGTCCGCGTTCGGTGGACCGCACCACGCGCGCACTGCCTTCGCCCGGAATGTCGGAGCGCATGAGATAACCGTAACCTTCGAGACTGCTGAGCAGCTGGTTGATGGCCTGCTTGCTCATGCCTGCGCGCTCGGCGATGGTGCCCGGGCGCGCGCCGTCCGGCCCGGGAAACTGCAGCACCGCCATATGCGGCAAGCGCAATTCGTCGAAGCCGGCGGCGTTGAGCTCCTTGATCAGCCGGCGCTGGATCGCCTGCGCCGGCACGCGCAGCAGCGCGCCGATCAGCAGATCCTCGGTCTTGGTCTGCAGAACTTCAGTGGATGTGGCCATTGACGATCCGGTAAATTGAGTTTACTCATATGCGGTAAATGTAATTTACTCGGGGAGCTTGTGCAATGCCAGCCTTGGATCTTCAGGTCAATCCAGCCAACGAAACCATTGGTACCATGGGGCTGTCGGTTCGCTTCCTGGTGTCAGGCGACAGTTCGAACGGCAGCGTCGCCGCCTTCGAACTTATGGTGCCCGGCGCGCAGCGGCTGCCGGCGCCGGCGCACAGCCACGACCACTACGAAGAGACGATCTACGGCGTCGACGGAGTGTTGACCTGGACCGTCGACGGCAAGGCGATCGAGGTCGGGCCAGGGGAGGCGCTATGCATTCCACGCGGCGCCGTACACCGGTTTGACAACAATGGCACCAGGGATGCCAAGGCGCTTTGCGTCATCACGCCGGCGGCGATCGGCCCGGACTATTTTCGCGAGGCCTTTGCGGTGCTCAATGCTGCCGCCGGCGGCCCGCCCGACAAGCTCAAAATGATGGACATCATGCGCCGGCACGGATTGACGCCGGCAGCGCCGCCACCGACGTGAAGCCGGTCGAAGAAACGCCGGTCACCCGTCGCAAGCGCTGAAATCAGCACCCGGGTTCCAGTCCTTGAAGGCGACGGTTCGGCCTTCCACCGAGACGGTCCCGTGCTTCGAGCTGCCGTCAGGCTGCGTCTTGCTGCTGGTGCCCTTGCCGGTCAGCACGTTGTACTCACAGGCGCTGGCGACATTATCCTGCTGGAAGTCCTCGTAGTCATAGGCAAAACCGGCGACGATGAAGGCACCGTTGCGCCAGGCGATGGTCAGCGTCATGTTGGTCCGCTGGCCGCCGATCGGCATCGCCGGCAGATAGAACTTGATCGACCCGTTCGGCAGCATCGTCAGTTCCGGCTCGGTGTCTGAATTTTCGTAGCCCGGCCGGTCGTAACCGTTCCATTCGCCGAGGATCTGCTCGTGCACGATTTCGACGGGCTTGAGGTAATTGTGCTCCTTGTCCCTGAGGAAGAAGTGGATGTCCATCGGATTGCCGGGCTGGGTCTCGACGACCATGGCAAGGTCGACGGCGCCGTCGCCGTTGAAGTCGCCGGTCACCGCCGTGATGATTTTCAGGGTGTCGATCGGTTCGCCGAGGGCAGCTGTGGGCAACAGCATCGCCAGGGCGAAGAGCAGAGATTTCATGATGCGTTCCCAAGCGTGTGGAACAGGACCATCGCAGGTCTGCGAGATTTCGACAGCGGGGTGGAGGAAAATATTTTGGCCCGGGGGCGCCCTAGTCGAGTTGCGCACTCGCAAACACCACCAGGTTCCCGTCGGGGTCGCGCAGGCGCATGATGTAGAAATCGTCGGCTTCCTCGATCGGGCCAGGGTCGAGGCCAGCATCCATCAGCCGCTGCCGCTCGGGCGTCAGCGGCAGCACGCCGAGCGTCAGCGTGCTGGTGCCGGCCTTGTCCCTGTCCTCGAAGAGCTGCACCTCAGCGCTGTCGCTGAACTGCCATTCGGCCAGGCCCGGCATCGGCCGGCGCAGCGGCGACTTGCCGAAGAGCTTTGCATACCAGCCGATGCTGGCTTCGAGGTCGGCGCAGCTGACATGGGCGAAAATGGTCTGGATTGTCATCGGGAACCTCCATCCGGCGGTTGCACTGAAGCCGGAACGCGGCGATGGGTGGTGCGTTCCATCGTCATCCGCCAGCAGGTTTTGCTGCTGCCGAAAACTGACAGGGACCCATGTCACGATGTTGACGGATGATGTTTGGCTGGAGGCAAGATGTCGGTGATGCGAACGAACGGGCAGGCCGGCTGATGGCGCCGGTCTGGGTCGATCCCGACAAGGTCAGGGAGTTCCCGGACGCGGCCAGCTTCCACGCCTGGCTCGGCAAGCACCACGCCGCGGAAACCGAGGTGTGGATCAAGGTCCACAAGGTGGGGTCGGGGCTGAAGTCGATCACGCCGAAAGAGGCCATCGACGTGGTGCTGTGCTTTGGCTGGATCGACGCGGTGCGCAAGGGGCTCGACGACAACAGTTTCCTGCAGCGCTACACGCCGCGCGGCAGGAAGAGCATCTGGAGCCTGATCAATATCGACAATGTCGCGCGGCTGGTCGAGGAGGGCCGCATGACCGAGCATGGGCTGAGACAGGTCGAGGCAGCCAAGGCCGATGGCCGCTGGGCGCGCGCCTACGGCAGCGGCAAGGAGATGAAAATCCCCGATGACCTGCAGGCAGCCATAGATGCCGAACCCAAGGCGAAAGAGATGCTGGCAAAGCTCAGCGCACAGAACCGCTTCGCGCTTGCCTTCCGCACCCACAACATGAAGACCGAAGCTGGCCGCAAGAAGAAGATCGAGACCTTCGTCGCGATGCTGAAGCGCGGCGAGACGATCCATCCGCAGGGCAAGAAGTAATCCTTTCAGGCGCCGCACTGCCGGCGCTTTGCGTTTAGCCGCACCCGTTTCACATTTTCTCGGAATTGCTCCAGCCACGGTGGGTATTGGCCGCCTCGGGCTTTCGGGTGCCATGCAGTCGATCAAGGCGCTGATTAAGGCCGGCTGCGTCAGATCGAGGTCATTCGCCGCCGCCGAGAAGGACCCTGTCTCCGCCACTCGCGGGAACGTTCGCAATCCCGATACGATGTCCACTCTCACCCATACTATTCGACATAAACCTTATGTCCCGCATCCCAGGCGGGAGGCGCTTTACAGGATTATGGATATCATATATCCTTAAGGATATTAAATGTCCTCAAAAGGAGAGAGCAGTGACACAGCGCCTGAACGTCGCCCAACAATCGCCTGAGCTATTCAAGAAGTTTCTCGACTTCAGCATGGCCGAGGCGCGCAGCGTGATCGAAGAGAAGATCCGCGATCTGGTCCATATCCGGGCGTCCCAGATCAATGGCTGCGCCTTCTGCCTCGACATGCATGTCAAGGAAGCAAAGATCCACGGCGAGAGCGAGTTGCGGCTCTACCATGTCGCCATCTGGCGGGAATCAAACCTTTTCATTCCTCGTGAACGCGCCGCCCTTGCCTGGACTGAAGCCGTCACGAAGCTCCCCGAGGGCGGTATTCCGGACGAACTCTACGAGCGGGTGCGTGGGCAGCTTTCGGAAAAGGAAATCTCCGACCTGACCTTCTCGATCATGGCCATCAACGCCTGGAACCGTGCTAACGTCGCCTTCAAGACCGTGCCCGGCTCTGCGGATAAACTCTACCGCCTCGACAAGGCAGGCCTGAACTAACCCCGCCCTTCTGGCATTCCCATCAATCGATGCGGCGCGACGTGGCGGCCGCTAACGGAGAAGTCTTATGAAAATCGTCATCATCGGGGGCACCGGCCTCATCGGTTCCAAGACAGTCGAACGCCTGCGCAAGCAGGGCTGTGAGGTGATCGCCGCCTCCCCGAATACCGGTGTCAACACCATCACCGGCGAAGGTCTGAAGGAAGCGCTCGCGGGCGCCGAGGTCGTGATCGACCTCGCCAACTCACCCTCCTTCGAGGACAAGGCCGCGATGGAATTCTTCGAGACCTCGGGCCACAATCTGCTCGCAGCGGACAAGGCTGCCGGCGTCAAGCATCACATCGCGCTCTCGGTCGTCGGAACCGAACGCCTTCAGGACGTCGGCTATTTCCGCGCCAAGCTCACCCAGGAAAAGCTGATCAAGGCTTCCGGCATTCCCTACACCATCGTTCATTCCACGCAGTTCATGGAGTTCTTGGCTGGCATCGCCCAATCGGGCACGGTCGGCGACGCCGTGCATCTGTCGCCGGCCTATGTACAACCCATCGCGTCCGATGACGTCGCCGACGTCATGGCCGGTGTCGCGCTCGCCGCGCCGATCAACGGCATGATCGAGATTTCCGGTCCGGAGCGTGTGCGAATGAGCGAGCTCGTCGCCCGCTACCTGAAGGCTGCCGGCGATCCTCGCAAGGTCGTGACTGATCCGGATGCGCTCTATTTCGGCGCGAGGCTGAACGACACGTCGCTCGTCTCCGACAACAATCCCCGTCTCGGCAGCATCACCTTCGAGCAGTGGTTCGCCACCTCGACGCGCAAATGACCGTCACGATGCGCCGCAGCGCAGCGTTCCACTCAACGCATGAAAGGAGTTTAGAAATGATCAAGTCAATCCTTGCCGCCCTCATCGTCACGGCAGCCGTGGCAGGCCCGGCCGCGGCCGAGGACGCAGGCGGGAAAGCCGCCAAAGTCACGCTCGTCTATGAGCATGAACTGCCGAATGTCCCCGGCAAGAGCATCAAGGGC
>NZ_JBFULQ010000127.1:0-12979 GCF_054049815.1 Mesorhizobium sp. P5_C1
CCTCTGTCCTGCCGGACATCTCCCCCGCAAAGGGGGGAGATTGGCAGCTTCGCCGCTGCTGTCCGTCGAGAGCTGTCGCGCCCCTCGATGCTTATAGCTCACCCCTTCTTCGCGAAGGCCCAGACCATCAGCGGGTATTCCTCGTCGTTGCTGAGATCGCGCCACAGGCCGTAGGCGCGGACGGGGCCGCCGATGTGGGCCCTGGCGCAGGCCTTGTTGCCCCAGCCGTGGACCTTGACGCTGGCTTCGGAAAAACCTCCTTCGACCATCAATTGCTTGAGGCCGGCGGGGGTCCACCGGTTGTAGTCGTGCGGCCTGGCGTGGACGCGGAACAGGAAGGGTGTCGCCACCATCGCCCAGCCTCCGGACCGGGTCATGGCGTGGATGTTCTGCACCGCCGCCAGCGGCCGCCGCACATGTTCCAGCACCTGGTCGGCGATGACGATCGAATATTGCTCGTCGGTGCGGTCCTTGCAGATGTCGAAGGCGGGGAAATCGACGCAGCGGTAGTTGGGACACATCGCCCGCCAGGTGCGGTTCCAGCCGGGCGAGATCTCGATCACGTCGGCGGCTTTGCGGTTTCCGGCTTCGAGGAAGACGGTGAACGCCTCGATCTGGCGGATGCGCAGCCAGTTGCGGGAATCATAGCCAAGCAGGCGTTTGGCCACCTGTTTGCCGCGGTTTTTCAGGGTGCCGGCAAGGCTTGTCGTCGTCACATCGACCTCCTCCAAAACCCGCCGCGAGAAGAATCTTAGACTGAGAACCGCGCAAAAGAATGACATGGTGCCGAAGCTGCCAATCTCCCCCCTCGAGGGGGAGATGCCCGGCAGGGCAGAGGGGGGGTGTGAAGGAACGCCAGCCTTTGCGATTTCCTAAAAGCAAAACACCAAAATGATTGCAGGTCGGCGGGACAGCGCCCCCCTCTGTCCTGCCGGACATCTCCCCCWCGAGGGGGAGATTGGCAGCTTCGGCCTTTGCGCCAAACAAGTGAGACATCCCATGACCGATTCCCGTGCCCGCGATATCCTGTCCCGCCAGTCCGAGCTCGAGAGCGAGCGCAGCCAGTATGAGGCGGTGTGGGAGCAGGTGGCTGAGTTCTGCGATCCCGATGCGCCCGACATATGGGGCGGCCGCCGTGGCGGTGGGGCGGATTCGCAGGCCGAGCGGCAGGAGCGGCGGGGCGCGCGGGTCTACGCCAACACCATCAACTCGGCCGCCAACCGGCTCGCTGCAGGCCTCGAAAGCCTGATCATTCCGCAGTCGGAAAAATGGCACGGCCTGTCGACCGCCGAAATGAACGACGAGGAGACCGACGAGGAAATGGAATGGGCGGAATCCCTGCGCGATTTCCTGTTCTCGTTGCGCTACTCGGCCAATTCGAACTTCGTGCCGGCGACACAGGCCTGCCTGCGCAATGTCGTGCGCTATGGCCCGGCCTATCTCTATGCGGAGGAAGGGTTTGGCTCGACGCTGATCCGCTATGCCTCGATCCCCGTAGTCGAGGGCTATCTCTCGCGCAACCGCTGGGGCCAGGTCGACATCTTTCACCGCCGCTACGAGCGCACTGCGCGGCAGGCGGCGCAGCTGCTCGGCTATGAAAAGCTGCCCGCGCGCATCAAAATGCTGGTCGACGATCCGGCCAAATGCGAGACCAAGATCTCGCTGGTCCAGTGCATCCAGCCGCGCGACGAGCGCAAGATGTATCGGCTCGGCGGCCACACCCAGTATCTCGACACGGCGTTTGCCTCCTACCATGTCATCGAGGACGAGGAGGAGATCGTGCGGGAAAGCAGCTTCCGCACCTTCCCGGTGTCGACGTTCAACTGGCGCCGCTACGAGGGCGATCCGTACGGCGTCTCGCCGACCATCGAGGCGCTGACGACCGTGCGTGAGGAAAACGCCGTGCGCCGGTCGGGCTTGCGCGCGCTGCAGCAGATCACCGATCCGGCAACCGCCTCGAAAGCCCGGCTCGACTATGTGCCGGTGCTCAATCCCGGCGAGAACTATCCCGGCCTGATCGACGACAATGGCCGGCCGCTGATCGCGCCGATCTCGACCGGGCAGAACCCGACCTATGCCTTCAACTATGCGCAGAGCCGCGCCGACGAGATCCGCGACATGATGTTCGTCAACCTGTTCCAGACACTGGTGCAGAACCCGCAGATGACGGCCACCGAAGCGCTGATCAGGCAAGAAGAAAAGGGCGCGCTGCTCGGGCCCTCCGGCTCGATCATCCAGGCCGGCTTTGCCACCAATCTCGACCGCGAGCTCGGCATTCTCGAGGACAAGGGGCTTTATGACGAAGACAGCCGCTTCCTGCCGCCGGCGAGCCTCGCCGGCAAGGCGGTGCGGCCGACCTTTACCGGCCCGCTCGACGTGCTGCGTCGCTCGGCCGAGGCGCGCGACACCATCCAGGTGGTGACGACGGCCATGCAGATGGCGCAGTTCGATCCCGGCGTGATGGACAACATCGACAGCGACGAGGCGATCAAGATCGTGCAGGGCGCCGGCCGCAGCCCGCAGCGCATTTTCCGCCGCAGGCAAGAGGTCGACAGCCTGCGCGATGCCCGCGCCAAGGCAAGCCAGGCCCAGGCCGGCATGGCGGCGATCGCCACAGCCGGGAAGGCGGCCAAGGATGCCGTGCCGGCGGCCGTGCAGGCGCGCGACAGCGGGCTGCTCGACGGGTTGCAAGGCATGCTGCAGGGCCAGGCCGGGTCGGCTGGTGAAGGCGTACAAGGAACATCGGGCGCGGCGGCTGGTCCGGACGCGGCGGGTGGCGGCGCATGAGCCACAAACGCTTCGCCCATTCCGCGCAGGCCGGCGGCCCAACCAAGGCCCGTGAGGCGCTGGCCAAGGCGTATCTCAGGGTGTTTTCCGGCGCCGACGGCGAGATGGTGCTGGCCGACCTCGCGGCGACGGTCGGCTACTACAGGCGCCCGTCCTATGGCGAATGGATGGCGCGGACCCGTACGCCCAACGGCTTCGAACTGCACAGCGCGCTCAGCAATGCACGCGCCGAGGTGGTGCAGCACATCATGGGATTTCTGACGCTGGACGAGGCGCAGCTGGTGGCGCTGGAGAAGGCGGCAAGGTTGGAGGAGAGGTAGGGACGCTCAAGCTGCGTCCCTCTCCCCGTTCACGGGGAGAGGATGCCGGCAGGCAGGTGAGGGGCGGTGCCAGCATTTCGCAACATGGCGCTGCCCGTCCTTCGGACCCCCCTGCCGGGACCTTCTCCCCGTTGAACGGGGAGAAGGGGCTAACGATCAATAGTCGCCGTTATAATACCGGTCGTCGCAGGGGGCGGTGTAGATGCGGCCGTCGCGGTCCTGGTAGCGGCACATCTGTTCGCCGCGGCGTTGCGGTTGCGGGGTGGTGGCCGAGCCGACGACCGCGCCGAGCAGGGCGCCGCTGGCCGCGCCGATGACCGTGCTCTTGGTGTTGCCGCCAATGGCCTGGCCGACGAGGGCGCCGCCGGCGCCGCCGATCAGCGCGCCGGTTCCGGCTCTCTGCTGGCCTTCGGTCTGTGCGCAGCCTGCAAGTGCTGCAGTCATCAGCACGGCGGCGATGGCTTTGTGAAAGTTCATATGAAGTCTCCCTTGAATGCCTGAAATCCCTATGGCTCGCCACGTGCCGCCGCATTGCGGCGGAACGGGGGCACCGGGCCTCACGATATAAGACAGGGTTTCTCGGGCGTTGATGGATCGAGGCCCGAAAACACCTCATGCGAACAAGGCGGTAGCGCCGATCCTTGTCAGAATGATTCAGCCTTTGCCGGTTCGGCCTGGCTGCGCCCGGCCCTTCGCTATCGCTCCGGGCGTTCGTCGTTTGGAAAGCCAAGCAATTGGCTTCCCATGCGCTGCGCGCACCACTCCTCACTCAAACAATGGAGACATACCAATGACCCGAGGTCTTCCCCGCACACTTGTCCGCGCCGCCGCCCGCGAGGCCGGCCTTGCCCCGCCGAAAGCCGGCCTGAAGGCCGTCACATCGGGGCAGGGCGGCGCTTTCCGCACCGTCTTTTCGTTCAGTGCCATGCCGGTGCCGGTCACCGACGCGCTGGCCTATGCCAGCCAGAAGATCTTCGACTTCGCCGACGGCAAGGTGCGCATCACGGGTGGCACGGCAAGATTGCAGTTCGCCGTGCTGACGGCGCGCGCGGCGACCGTCAACGACAATGCAGCACTCACCTGGTCGCTCGGCTCGGCGCCGGCATCGAGCGCGACACTGGCCTCGACCATGGTCAATGTGCTCGCCGCCACCGCTCGCACGCTCGACGGCGCCGGTGCGGCACTCTCCACCGCCTCGACCGCCGACATCGCCGTCGCCGCGACGCTGGATGGCACCATCACGCCGGTCGATCTCTATCTCAACTTCGCCTTGCCCACCGGCACCGATATCGATGCCGATGGGACGATCGCGGTGACCGGGACGATTACGGTGCTGTGGGAGAACTGGGGGGATAACGCCTAGGGCATGCCGATATTCCGGCGAGGCCGGCCTACAAACGGCGGTCTTCTGCGCTTCCGGTGCTCACGTACCCAAACGTACGCTCCGCTCCGGTTCTCGAAGCCCACCATTTTCGGCTCGGCCTGACCGGAATCTCGACACGCCCTGAGCCAAAACATGGGCGATTGACGTAAGCGGCGATGACGGCCGATCTCCCCTCTCGTGGAGGGAGATTGGCAGCTTTGCCGCCGGCTCTTTTCTAACCCCTCACAAAGGAACATCACATGACAGATCTGGCAGACGCCGGGTCCGTGGCGGCGCGTGCGCAGCCGGCGGGCAACCCGGTACGATCACCGGCTGGTGCGGACAACGGGTCCGCCGCGCCTGTCGTCCAAAGTTGGTTTGACGGTCTTTCCGAAGGCAACCGCAAGCTCGCTGAAACCAAGGGTTGGACCAAGCCTGAAAGCCTCGATCGGGTTTTCACATCCTATGCGGAGCTGGAGCGGCAGCAGGGTGAGAGCCTGCGCATTCCCCAGCCCGACGCATCCCGGGAAGACTGGGACCGGTTTCATGCCCGGCTGCCCGAGGCGATGCGTCCGGTCACCTCGTCCGAAAAGGTCGAGTACCGACGCCCGGAAGGGTTGCCGGAAAACTTCGCCTATTCGGACGAACTCGCCCAGGCGTCCAAGGCCTGGGCGGTCGAAGCCGGTGCCTCGCCGAAGACCGCGCAGGCCTATCACGACAAGTTCGTCGGTTACATGGCCGAGCAGGCAAAAGCACAGGAGATCGCGCTCGCCCGCTCGGTCGAGGCCACCCATGACGACCTTGTCAGGGATTGGGGGCCGACCGACAGCGACGGCTTTCGCCGGAAGCTCGAGGTCGCCAACCGGGCCATGAAGAAGCTCGGCCTGGTCGACGCCTACAAGGCGAAGGGCATCCTTCTGCCTGACGGGGCCTTGACCGATCCGCAGATCGCCAAGGCGTTCCACGCCATCGGCGAGGCGATGTTCACGGAAGACACGATCGACGGCGGTGCTGCTTTCAGCGGAGGCAATCCGTTCAAGCGCAACGCCGCCGGCGAACGCAACATTTCGGCGATTTCAGCCCTCGTCAAAAGCGACCCCGCCCGTGCCCGGAGGCTGGCCCGCGAAGCCGGTGAGAACCCGGATCGGTGGATGCCGAATAATCCTCGCTGACTTTGAGAGATCACCGCTAACCAACGCAAAAGGAAGAGAAAAATGGCAGATGYCTACACCCGTATCGCGGACGCGATCGTTCCGTCCGTCTATGCGCAATATGCGTTCGAGGAACATGTCCAGTCGCTCGAAATCTACCAGGCCGGAATCCTGTTTTCCGACCCGGCCATCGCCTCGAAACTGTCGATGGGCGGCCGCTCGGTCGACATGCCCGGCTGGAAGGATCTCGGCAACGACCCGTCCGAGCCGGTCAATGACGATCCGGCCGATTCGATCGAGATGAAGAAGATCGGTTCGCGTCGCGAGGTCGCCGCCCGCAATGTCCGTGCCCAGGCGTGGGGCGTTCCGGACCTGACCTCGATCCTGGCGGGTGACGATCCGCAGAAGCTGATCGTCAAGCGGCAGACCGAGTACTGGCAGCGCGCCAACAAGCTGACCTTGCTCGGCATCCTGAAAGGCGTCGTCGCCGACAACATCGCCAATGACGGCAGCGATCTGGTGCGCACCACCGGCGCCTCCATTGTCGACACCGACATCATCGAGGCCGCCTATCTGATGGGCGACCGCGCGGACAAGTTCAAGACGCTCTGGATGCACTCCAAGCAGATGAAGGCGCTGAAGCTCGCCGACCTCATCGACTATGTGCCGTCGTCGCAGCAGGGCGGGCCGCTGATCCCCTACTACATGGGGCTGCGCGCCGTCGTCGACGACGACATTCCCGTGGTGGCGGGCGTCTACACCGCGTTCATGTTCAAGGACAAGGCGATCCTGTGGAACGAGCTGCCGGTCAACACCGAAGGCGGGCCGCTGGAGTTCGACCGCAAGCCGCGCCAAGGCCATGGCGGCGGCGTCACCGAAATGGTCGGCCGCCGGCATTTCGTGCCACATGTTCCCGGCACCCGCTTCCTCGACGCCGCCTCGGCCGGCGAGTTCGCCACCGATGCGGAACTCGCGCTGGCGGCCAACTGGGACCGCACCGCGTCGAGCGTCAAGGCGATGACGTTCATCGCGCTGAAGACGACCGAGGCCTGATCAAGAGGGGCGGGGGCGACGAGCTCCCGCTCCCTGCACGAATAGTCGAATTGTCATGGGTGACGTAACTGTTTCCTTGCCGAGGGCAGCTAGAATGGCGGTCTACTGCGGTGCGAGAACATTAATTTGAACTGGTTCCTTCCTGCCATCATCATAGGCCTTGTCCTGTCCGCGCCGTTTCAATTGTACGGAGGCCATCTTCTCGGAGAGGAAATCGAGGTTGACCCTCCAAGGGGCAATTCCCTGTACTCGATGCTCTATTCAATCTCGAGTTGGGCAAAGTATGGCGCTCTCAAGCGACAGGCCGACCGGGGCGATCGTTTCGCCTGGTGGTGTTTGCTCTTGTTCGGCTTGCAGCTGGTATGGTGTGCTCTCGTAGTCTTGGCGTTGTTCTCCAGCCCGATTTGGCACAGGTGGCTAATCTGACAGGCTGTAGCCCGCCAGCTCCAAACTCTCATCGACACAAAATCCCAAGCCGCTTCGCAGCGGCTTTTTTCATGCCCGAACTATCCCGATCAACATCCTTCACGGAGGCGCTGACCCCATGGCCATCACCCCACTCGATATCGCCAACATGGCGCTTGCCGTGCTCGACGAGGCGCCGATCGACAGTCTCGACCAGGACGTCAAGGCTGCACGCCTCATCAACCTGCATTTCGACCTGACACGGGAGGCGGAGCTGACCAAATATGCCTGGGTGTTCGCGATCCTGCGCGCCACGGTCGCGGGCTCGGACACCGGCGGCGACGCGTCCAGCTTGAACTTCGCCTACGAGTTGCCGGCCGACTGCCTGCGGCCGCTGCCGCCGACCCGCAATGGCGAACCGGATGGCGTGCCAATCTCGTGGCGGCAGGAGGCTGACCTCATCTACAGCGACCAGCCCGGGCCGCTGGCGATCCGCTATGTCGCCAACCTCACCGATCCGAACGACTGGGACGCGCTGTTCACCGAAGTGCTGGTGGCGGCACTTGCCATCAAGGTGGCGCATCCGCTGACCCACAAGTCGGGCATGATCGACATTGCCCGCTCGGCCTACGACCGGGCGCTTGACGCCGCGCTCAACGCCAGCGCCATCCAGCGCGGCGGCCGCTCCTACACCGCGTCCTGGGCGTACCAGCGCGGCGACAACCGGGTCGCGCCCGGCGACAGCAGGATCTTGCGCTGATGACGACGCTCTATCCGGTCCAGGACGTCTTCACCCGCGGCGAGATCTCGCCGCGCCTGCATGCGCGCGCGTCGCTCGATTTCTATCGGGCGGCACTGGCCAAATGCGAGAACTTCGTCACGCTGCCGCATGGCGGCATCCGCAAGCGTGGCGGCACCTACTTTGCCGGCGAGGTGAAGATTTCGACGAAGAAGACGCGGCTGATCCCCTTTATCTTTTCGGCCAACCAGGCCTACGCGCTTGAATTCGGCGACCTCTACATCCGCGTGTACGCCTATGGCGCCCGCGTCGGCACGGTCGAGGTGGTGACGCCGTATCTCGAGGCCGACCTGTTCAACCTCCAGTTCGTGCAATCCGCGGACCAGATGTGGATCACCCATGAGACCTATCCGACCAAGGTGCTGACGCGCACCGCGCAGACCGCATGGGCCCTGAGCGACTACCAGTTCCTCGACGGTCCCTATGACCCGATCAATGCCACGGCGACGGCGCTGGTCCCGTCCGACTACGGTTCGCTGACGCCGCCGATGACATCCAACGTCGCGCCAAGCGGCACGGTGTCGGGCTTTGGCGGGTCCGTGGACGCGTGGAAAGTGTTCGACAAGGACAGCGTCAGCCACGTTGGCACTGTCGGTGATACCGGTTCCGTCACCTACCGCACGGCCGGCGGCGCGCAGGTCATCGTCGAAAACTACACGCTGACCGCACGCTCGGGCGGCACCCAGGACAGGACGCCGACGAATTGGGTGCTCGAAGGGTCGAACAACGGCACGACTTGGGTGGCGCTCGACACCCGGACCAGCGAGATCGCCTGGAACGCCGGCGAAACCCGCTTCTACGAGTTCGTCAACAAGACCGGATTTGAATACCATCGCTTCACCTGGAAGGCGATCGACGGCGCCACCGATGTCGACTTCGCCGAACTGACCTTCAATCGCGCCGCCGCCAGCCAGACGCCGTTCAACCTGACGGCCTCCTCCACCGTCGGCGTCAATGGCGGCACCGGGTTCCAGGCCAGCGATGTCGGCCGCGCTGTCCGCCTGTTCGGCTCGGACGGGCGCTGGCGTTGGGCCAAGATCATCGCCCGCACCAGCACCACCGTGGTCACCATCCAGCTTTATGGCTTCGCTCTGCCTGACCTCGGCCCGATCACCCGCTGGCGGCTCGGTACCTTCGTTCCCGGCAAGTATGTCCAGTCGGGCTCGCTCTATGAGGAACGCCTGGCGTTCAGCCGGAAATTCTCGGTCTATGCCTCGGCCACCGGCGATTTCGACAATTTCGCGCTGGGCGAGAAGGACGACGACGCGCTGGAGTTCGTGCAGGCCGGCGGCGGCCAGGCCAACGACATCGTCTGGATCGCCGAATCCGACGGCGCGCTGCTGATCGGCACGTCGGGCGGCGTGCGGGCCCTGTCGGGCTCGGGCATCGACGAGGCGCTGACGCCGACCTCGTTCAAGAACCGGCGTTCGCGCACCTTCGGCTGCGCCCGCATCCGTCCGGTCGATGCGGGCCAGTCGTTCCTCTATGTCACACGCTCGCGCAAATCGATCGCCGAGCTGACGCAGACCGCGCAGAGCCGTTTCACCTCCGATGATGTCGGCCAGATTTCCGAGCATATCCCGAAGCTTGGCGTGGTAGAACTGGCCTTCCAGACCGACCCTGATCCCCTGCTGTGGTTCCCGCTCGGCAATGGCGAGCTTGGCGGTTATACCCATCAGCCATCGCAGGAAGTCCGAGGCATGCACCGGCATCGCCTGGGCGGCGACTTCGGCGGATTGGGACGGGCGGTTGTCGAAAGTGCCGTGGTGACGCCGGGCCAGAACGGCAACGACGATCTCTGGCTGGTCGTCAAGCGCACCATTGGCGGCGCCACCAGGCGCTTCATCGAGATCAAGACCGCGCCCTTCGAATATGGCGCGATCGGCGACGCCTTCGAGGTCGATTGCGGCCTGACCTATTCCGGCGCGGCGGTGACCACGGTGGGCGGCGCGCTACATCTCGCCGGCCAGTCCGTCGATGTACTGGCCGGCGCAAAGGTCTATCGCGGCCTGACGGTCAGCAGCGGTGGCACCGTGACCTTGCCGGCGGGGTCGGCTGCATCGGCCAAATGGCAGCTCGGCCTGCCTTATGCGGCGGGCGCCGACACGCTGGAGCTCGATGTCGGCGGCCGCGACGGCTCCATCATCGGCCGCCGCAAGAAGGTGGCGAAAGCGATCCTGTCGCTGCTCGAGACCGACACCACCGGGCTCGAAGTGCAATCGCTCATGCGCGGCCGCTGGGAGCCGGTGCGCATGCCCTCGATCGTCGCGCCGGATGGCGGGGCAACGCTGTTCACCGGCAATGTCGAGGTGCCGATCGACGACAGCTGGGAAGGGCAGGGAAGGGTGAGGATCCGCCACGTCAACCCGACGCCCTGCACCATCCGCGCCTTCACGCCGGTGTTCGACGCGGAGCCTTAGCGGCGAGGCGCAAGCCGAAGGTTGCATTCCCGCTCACCCCCCTCTGGCCTGCCGGCCATCTCCCCCGCAAGGGGGGAGATCAGACGGCACCCCTGCCTTCGCCAATCGCCAACGTTGTAGGCGCAGCGGCAACGTCTGAACTGCCAATCTCCCTCCTTGCGGGGGAGATGGCCGGCAGGCCAGACGGGGGTGCTGTCCCGTCGGCGTTGATCCTTTCCGCTTCGCGGATCGCCCCCTCACTCCCCCAAAAGGACCCCCAACCAATGACATCCCCCCATGCCGAGCAACTCGGCAGGGCGCGGACGGCTGCCGAATTCGCTGCCGTCATCGCCTTGCTTGACACCGACCTCAACGACGCGCGTCGCCGCAGAGCCGAGCTGGCGCAAGCCGAGGACCGCGCGGTGTTCGGCGATGGCGACCTTGCCGCCGCGCGTGCCGCGATCGACGGCTGCAACGCGGCAATCGCGCTTTTGGAAAAGACCATCGACGCCGCCGGCAAGCGCGGCGCGGAGGTCGCGCAGAGCGAAGCCCGCGCCGAAATCGCAGCGCTCGGCGACGAGATCAAGGCGAGGGCGGCCCTGCTCGGCGAGCGCTGGTGCTGCGTCCACCGGCTGGTCGAAGAGCTGCGCCAGCAATTGTTCGAGGCCGATGCGCTGGCCCGCGCCATCGCCACCGCCAACGGGCTGTTCGACGCCGCCGGCGTCGCCGATTTGAAGGTGAACCTGACCACCACCCGCCGCACTGCGATGGCCGGGCCGCGTGCCGCTGTGCCCGCCCGGCTCAGCCGGCCGGCGCTGCAGGCCGACAGGCTCCTGCTGACCTTCCTCAGCCCCGGCGGCGCGCTCGACCCGCGCCCGGCGCTCGGCGCGCCGGTCAAGCGTCCCGAAGTCAGGCCCCCCGACGTCAGGCGTCCCGGTGGCGTCAAAAGCCAATTCCTTCCCGCAACCAAACCCTTGGGCGAACGAGGCTGAACCATGTGCACACTCGCTCTTCTCGGCACCGCTCTTTCGGTCGGCGGCGCGCTGGCCGAGGGCCGGCAGTCGAAGCAGATGGCCGACGCCCAAGCCAGGGCCTACGAGCAGCAGGCGCGGGCCGACGCGCAAAGCGCCGCCTTCGAACAGGGCCAGGAGCGCCACAAGCAGGATCTCCTGCAGGCGCAGGCGCGGGCCCTGGCCGGCGCTTCCGGCGTCGGCACGGCCGGCTCGCCGGCCGAGGTGCTGGCGGCCAACGCCGGGCAGGGCCAGCTCGACCTCAAGGCGATCCAGTACAGCTCGCTGCTGCGCCAGAACAATCTCGGTACGCAGGCGGCCATTTCGCGCTTTTCCGGCAAGCAGGCGGTGGCGGCGTCGATCTTCAACGCGGGCCGCAGCCTCGGATCGAGCCTCTCCGGCCTCTACGACCCGACCAGGGCGGTGACCTTCGGCAAGGGCGCCTTCCCGCCGCCACCGGGCGGCTTTTCCACCGGGGGTCTCTACTGATGGCGACCATTCCTCTCCAAATAGCCCAGCGCCGGCTCGAGACCGGCAATGCGGTGCAATACCCAAACGGCTCGCAGGTCGGCCGGGCGATGCAGGGTTTTGGCGACGAGCTTTCCGCCGTCGCCGAGCGCTACCGGCAGATGAAGGAGCGGCAGGACGCGTTCGACGCCGAGATCGCGCGCCGCCGCTTCAACGGCCGCATCGCGCAGGCGGAAGACGAGGTGACGGCCAATGCGCCGGCCGATGGCGCAGGCCTGCATGACGCCATGTACGGCCAGGTCGATCCGCGCACCGGCCGCGTGGTCAAACCAGGCCTGTTCGACACGCTGTTCGACGATGCCTTGCCGACCATGCCCGAAAGCCAGCGCGCCGCTTTCGCCAGCCAGAAGGAGGCGATGCGCGCGCCCGGCTCGCTGCGCATGGCCGCAAGGCAGCAAGGGCGGCGTGATGATTATGAGCTGGCCGAGTTGACCGAGGTCGACAACATCTCGACCAGCGCGATCGCAAAGAGCAATCCGAACGACATCGGAAGTTTCGAAGCGATCCGGCAGAGCGGCTTCGACCTGATCGCCAAGATCGGCAACCCGCTCATCAGGCAGGCGGCGGAGGCCACCTGGCGCGGCAACACGGCCAAGGCGTTGGTCCATGCGATGATCGCGCAGGATCCGAAGCGCGCTGCCGAGATGCTAGGCACGGCGCAGGCTGGAGGCCGGACCAAGGACGACAGCGCCGAGGCCGTTGGTGCAACCAGCTCGACACCGCCGGATGGCCAGACAGCCGCCGTATCGCTCGACGCCATTACCCATTTGGCGCCAGGCGATGTTGCCGCGCTACTCGATCAGGCCAACACGGCGACCGCCGCGCAGTTGGTCGATGCCCGCGCCAAGGTGCAACTCGCAGAGCAGAATGCGCCGGCGGTCATCGCCAGCACGGGTCAATATCCCGAGGAGAAACCAACCGCACAGGATTTCGTCAACATCTACGGCGCAGGCGAGGGCGCGGCCCGTTTCCAAATCTTCAATCTAACGACCGGCCTCGCCGAAGCATTCTTCAAAATGCGCCGTGMGCCAAACCAGGCGATCCATGCCGAGCTTCGGGATTTTGAGCCAGGTCCTGATGGCTCGCCGGAACAGCGCGAGCAATACGAGATTAAGGCTGGCGCGGCGCAATTGGTGCTGGGCGCCAGGCGCGACGACCCTGTCG
>NZ_JBFULQ010000128.1:0-12935 GCF_054049815.1 Mesorhizobium sp. P5_C1
GGATGATGCCGGCTCCCTTCGACAACAATACGCTGAACAGGCGGTAGATCTCGGCCTTGGTGCCGACGTCGACGCCGACCGTCGGCTCGTCGAAGATGAACAGCCTGGCGCCGTGGGCCAGCCATTTGCCGATGACGATCTTCTGTTGGTTGCCACCGGACAGGCTGGACGCCAGTGCACTGCGCGTCGGCGTCTTGATCCTGAGATCGGCGATCTGGCGGTCGGCCTGGGTCCTTTCCTGCGCATTGGAGATCAGCAGATTGTTCGAGATGCGCTTGTAGATCGGCAGGTTGAGATTGAGGCCGACCGAAAGGTTGAGGCACAGACCCTGATCGCGACGGCTTTCCGGCGCCAGCGCCATGCCAAGCTTGATCGCGTCATGCTCGGAGTTGATCTGGACCGGCTTGCCTTCCCACAGGATCTGGCCGGCCGATTTACGGTGGCGGCCGTAAAGCGTGGTGACGAACTCGCTGCGCCCGGCGCCGATCAGGCCGTAGAGCCCGACGATTTCGCCGGCTCGGACCGTCATCGATACATTCTCGAAGCCTTTGCCGGAAAGGTTCYTGGATTCGAGGATCGCCGCGCCCGGTGTGAAATGTTCCTTGTGGTAGATCTGTTCGATCGAGCGGTTGATCATCATCTTGACCAGCTCCGCGTCGTTGGTCTCGGCGATGTTGCGGGTGCCGACCAGCGTGCCGTCGCGCAGCACGGAAACACGGTCAGCCAGCTCGAACACTTCCTCCATGCGGTGGCTGATGTAGATGATCGTCACGCCCTCGCCCTTCAGCCGGCGGATCAGGGTGAAGAGCTGGTCGGCCTCCTTGCGGGTCAGGTAGGCGGTCGGCTCGTCGAAGATCAGGAATTTCGTGCCGCGCACGGTGGCGCGGGCGGCGGCGATCAGCTGCTGCTGGCCGATGGTTAGGTCGCCGAGCGTGACATGCGCCGGCAGATCGAAGCCGAGATCGTCGATGATCTTCTGCGCTTCCTTGACCATGGCGCGCTGCTGCAGGATGCCGAAGCGCGAATTCTCCTCGCCGAGGAACATGTTGGCTGCCACCGTCAGGTGACGGCAGAGTACGACCTCCTGGTGCACGGCATTGATGCCGAGTGCCATCGCCTCATGCGGTGTCGCCAAGGCTGCCGGCTGGCCCTCCCAGATCACCTCTCCGGAGGTGCGCGGCATGACGCCAGTGAGAAGCTTGATGAGCGTCGATTTGCCGGCGCCGTTCTCGCCGACGATGGCGTGGATCTCGCCCGACTTGAAAGCGAGGTTGACCGGCTTCAGGGCGTGGGTGCCGGGATAGCGCTTCTCCAACCCGCGCAATTCGAGGATGGTCCGCCCTGGTTCCAGCACGGGTGCCGGATGCAGTTCCTGCGCCGTCGACGTCATGACAATCCTCCCAGATTGGCCTCACGATTGGCACGCTGCAAGGCAAGGATAGGCCTCGAAAGGCAGCCTAGCTCAAGCTTGTGGATTGCCAAGCCGTTTGTGCCGGCAGTGGATGTTTCCGGGGCGCGAGGCCCCGGAAACGATTTGGATGCGACGGCTCAGAGCTTCGGGTTGAGCAGGGCGTCGATCTTCGGGTCTTTCATGTTGGCCTTGGTGACGAGGTTGGCGCCGGTGTCGACATTGGCCTCGACCTTCTCGCCCTTCGAGGCGGCGAGCGCCGTCTTGATGCCGTCATAGCCCATCCGGTACGGGTCCTGGACGACGAGGCCGGAAATGACGCCGTCATTGAGGAACTTGATCAGCTTCTCGTCGCTGTCGAAGCCGATCAGCCCGACCTTGCCGGCAAGTTTGTTCTCGGCGATCGCCTGGCCGACGCCCTGCGCCATAATCAGGTTGGAGGCGAAGATGCCCTTCAGGTCCGGATTGGCAGTGATCAGGTCGGTGGCGATGTTGAGGCCGGTGGTGGCCTGGCCGTCGGCATATTTGTCGGCGACGAGCTCGAGGCCCGGATATTTTGCCTTGAGCTGTTCCTTGAAGCCCTGGGCGCGCTGTTCCAGCGAGCCGGCACCGGGAAGTGCCGTGATCAACGCGACCTTGCCCTCGACCTTACCGCCATTGGCTTCGCCGATGGCTGCTGCAAGACCGTCCGCGGCGACGCGGCCACCCTGCACGTTGTCGGTGGTCAGGAACGAGGTGAAGGCCTTGGAGTCGGCGCCGGAGTCGATGCCGATGACCTTGACCTTGGCAGCGGCTTCGTCGATCGGCTTGCCAAGCGCCTTGGCTTCGGTCGGCGCGATGACGACGGCGGCCGGGTTGCCGGCGACGGCATTCTCGAGGATCGAGATCTGGCCGTTGACGTCGGTTTCAGCCTGGGCGCCGAGTTCCGGTACGTTGACGCCCAGGTCCTTGCCGGCCTTGCGTGCGCCGGCCAGAACGATCTGCCAGTAGAAGGACGTCGTGTCCTTGACGATGATCGGAATGGTCACGTCCGCCGCCGAGGCCGGCGCCGAGTGCATGACGCCGGCGAGCATCGAAGCTGCTGCCAACGTCATCACGGCGCGGCGGTTGAGAATGCTGGTTACGAATTTCATTAGGAATCCTCCCTAAGTCGCCCGGTGAACGTTACGGAAGCTCCGTCCGGATAGGCGTGGCCCAAACAGAACTTTATCAATAAAAAACATTTACAGTGTTTTGATAGTGCATCGACCTGTCCGATGCAAGCGGTGTTTCGCTTCAACCCTGCCGAGGTCTGGCAGGGGCAAAATAACCGCGCCACTCCTCCCTTGCCGCCGTCAAATGCTCCCGTTCCGTTCCGTGAAGACATGGAATATTAATTCCACTCTTTAGTCAATATGGAATATTCATTCTTTTATGAGATCGCAAGAATGTGAAGCATGGGTCAGCTTTCACGGGGGGGGTGGATGGGAGCTTCACGCCAGCTCCTGCACCAGAGTATAGGGTCGGTATCTGGCGTATTCCGCCTCGGGCACGTCGACGTCGAGCAATTCGAGGTTGCGGGTCAGGTTTGCCAGCTTGGCGGTGCCGGTCAGCACCGTGGCGACCGCGGGTTCATGCAAGGGGAACTGGAACGCGGCAGCGGCCAGCGGATAGCCACCCTCGGTGGCGATCCTTTCCATCGCACCGACGCGGTCCAGCACGTCGTGGTTGGCGGGCAGGTAGTCGAAATGCGCGCCTTGCACAGGCCCGGTCGCCAGGATGCCGGAGTTGAACACACCGCCGATGACCAGTGACGTTTGTTGTGCCCTGCACAATGGCAGCAGTTCCGCTTCGGCGCTGCGGTCGAGCAAGGAATAGCGGCTGGCGAGCAGGATACAATCAAGTGGCGCGCGACGCATCACATCGAGGCAGATCTGGACCTCGTTGACGCCAAGCCCATAGGCGGAAATGACGCCGGAACGCTTCAGCTCTTCGAGTGCCTTGAGGCCGCCATCCATGAACTCGCGAAAATGCAGTTTGGTTTTCTCGACGCCATGCGTATAGGCGCCGATGTCGTGGACGAACAGGATGTCGATCTTGTTGAGGCCAAGCCGCGCATAGCTGAAATCGACCGAACGCATGATGCCGTCATAGGAATAGTCATAGTCCAGCGCGAACGGCAGCGGGTCGACATAGGAGTGATCGGGAACACGGTCGTCCGGCACGGGGCGGAACAGGCGGCCGACCTTGGTCGACAGCACATAGGAGTCGCGCGGCTTGTAGCGCAGGAAGTCGCCGAAGCGGCGTTCCGACAGGCCGAAACCGTAGAAGGGTGCGGTGTCGAAATAACGCAGGCCGGCCTCCCAGGCGCCTTGCAGCGTTTCCATTGCCGACTCGCGCGAACAGGCGCGGTAGAGACCGCCGATCGCGGCGCCGCCAAAGCTGATCTCGGTGACCTCGAGCGCGGTCTGACCGATGCGGCGCTTGTTCATGCGAAAACCTCCCTGTTGCCGACCGTTGTCCGGTTGGCAGCCTTCAGATGTCAGTTCAATCTAGAGCAATTCCTGGAAAGACGTGTAACGGTTTTCCCGGGAAAAGCGCATAGCGCTTTCCCTTGGGAATTACGCAAAAACAACGGGTTAGAGCGTTGCACCAAGATGCCAGGGCACGAACTCGTTGTCGCCGTAGCCGAAATCCTCGCTCTTGGTCTTGCGGCCGGAAGCCGTCTCGACGATCAGTTCGAAGATCTCGCGGCCCATGCCGGCGATGGTTTTCTCGCCCGAGGCGATGACGCCGCAGTTGACGTCCATATCCTCTTCCATTGTGTGATACATGGTCGAGTTGCTGGCGACCTTGATCGACGGCGTCGGCCGACAGCCGAAGCACGAGCCACGGCCGGTCGTGAAGACGATGACATTGGCGCCGCCCGCCACCTGTCCGGTGGCCGAGACCGGGTCGTAGCCGGGCGTGTCCATGAACACCAGTCCGTTGCCGGTGACCTTTTCGGCATAGCCGAAGACGCCGTTGAGCGGCGTCTGGCCGCCCTTGGCGACCGCGCCCAGCGACTTCTCCAGGATGGTGGTAAGGCCGCCGCGCTTGTTGCCGGGCGAGGGGTTGTTGTCGATCGAGGCGCCATGCTTGGCGACGTGATCCTCCCACCACTTGACGAAACCGTCGAGCTTCTGCGCGATCTCCGGTGTTGCCGCGCGATAGGCGAGCAGGTGCTCGGCACCATAGATCTCGGTTGTTTCTGAAAGGATGCCGATGCCGCCGACGCCGGCCAGGATGTCGACGGCTGCGCCCAGCGCCGGATTGGCCGTAATGCCAGACATGCCGTCGGAGCCGCCGCATTGTAGGCCGACGACGATCTCACTGACCGGGATCGGCTCACGCTTCAGCTGGCCGACTTCCTCCGCGATCTCGGCCAGCACCAGCATCGCCTTTTCGACCGATTTGCGCGAGCCACCCGCGTCCTGGATGTTGAAGTGGCGTTTGCCGGCGGCAGCGCCCTTCTGGCCATAGAGGGTGAGCTGATTGACCTCGCAGCCGAGCCCGACCATCAGCACGCCGCCGAAATTGGGGTGGCGGGCGTAGCCGGCGAGCGTGCGATGCAGCACCATCATGCCGTCGCCGGTGCCGCTCATGCCGCAGCCCTGGCCGTGGACGATCGGGACGAAACCGTCGATGCCGGGATATTTCGGCAGCAGGGTCCGGTTGGCTTGGTCGGCGATGGCATGGCAAACCGTGGCCGAGCAATTGACGCTGGCGATGATGCCGATGAAGTTGCGCGTACCCGCACGACCATCGGCGCGGCGATAACCCATGAAGGTGCGGCTGCGGTCGGCTTCTGTCGCATGCTCGGCCTCGCTCGGCGGCACTACGGGCAAACGGCCGGATTCGAAAACCAGATTGTGCGAATGAACGTGCTCGCCCGGCGCGATGTCCTGTGTCGCGCGGCCGATTGCCTGGGCGTATTTCACCACGGCCTCGCCGGCGGCGATCGGCTTGATGGCCACCTTGTGGCCGGGCTCGATCAGCGCAGTGGCGACGGCACCGCCCGGCAGCGTGGTGCCGATCTCGATGCGGCCGTTGGCGACGGCGACATTGTCGGCGGGAGACAGAAGAATGCTGTTGGAGGCGTTCACGGGCGGTTTCCTGGGTGATCCTGGGATGCGCGGGCGGATTGACACGCGCCTGTTAAAAGATAATGTCTTTTATCGTGAAAAAACAGTTTTGCGTCAATTGTTTTTTCGCTGGGGAGTTCCGCATGTCCTTGGGTGTTCCGAAAGCGATTTAGCTTTTCAGGGGTCATGGGAACGTCATATTGCGCTTCAAGCCAGCAGCCGCAAGCGACGGCGTGCAACGGGTCAGGGATGTCGAAGAGCAACAACGTCTACAAGGATGCCTACAACAGGTGCCTCAGGCTGCTCGATGAAACACGTAGCCTGCCTTCGGAGCCGGAGCTGGGTACATTGCTTGGTGTCAGCCGGACGACCGTCCGCACCATCTTGGCGCGCATGGAAGAGACCGGGCTGATCGCCTGGAACAAGCGCGCCAAGACGGTGCTGCGCGAACCGCGTCCCGATGATTTCTTCCCCGAGGAAGAGACCGACACGCTAGCCGAGATCATCGAACGGTCGTTCATGCGACGGCTGCTCGCCAGCGGCGCCGAGGCAGGCATGCAGATCAACGAACTCGAACTGGCGCGCGAGATCGGCGTCGGCACCACCAGCGTGCGCGAGTTCCTGATCCGCTTCTCCCGCTTCGGCCTGATCGAGAAGCGCCGCAACAGCCATTGGGTGCTGAAGGGCTTTACCCGTGCCTTCGCGCTGGAACTGACCGAAATCCGCGAGATGTTCGAACTGCGGTCGGCGGCGGCCTTCGCCGCTCTGCCGCAGGACAGCGCGGTCTGGACCGATCTCGACCGGCTGGAGGACGAGCATCGCCAGCTGGCAAGCGAAATCGCCACGCGCTTCAACGAATTCTCGGAGCTGGATGAGCGCTTCCATCGGCTCATCCACCGGGCGTCGCACAACCGCTTCATCGTCGATTTCTACGACGTCATCGCCATGATCTTCCACTATCACTACCAGTGGAACAAGGCGCAGGAGCGCGAGCGCAACGAGGTCGCGATCGGTGAGCATCTCGCCTATATCGCGGCGCTCAAATCGCGCGACCTCGGCAAGGTCGACGCCGCCTGCCGCAAGCACCTGAAGTCGGCGCGCCAGACATTGCTGACCTCGATCCCGGAGAGCCGGCCGCCCCTGAAACCCTGATATGCCGCGTTGCCGCAGCATCGAATTGCCGATTTTCGACCTGTCCCCTCCCGTGATAGGTATCTCTCCGGTGATTGCTTGATGAGGCAGATCGTTTGAACAGCCGGGAGAAGCGGTGGAGCATTCTGGTCGCGCTTGTCGCGGCCCATCTGCTGCTGCTCCAGTCGACGCTCGGTGCGTTCGCCTTCGGCACTGCGCCGAATGCGTCACAACTCGATGCCTTCGGCAACGTCATCTGCACCCGTGAGGGTGCGACCCAGCTTCCTGGCGGCAACCCGCCACCGTCGCATCTGCCGGCATGTTGCGTGCTTGGCTGCAGCATGTTTTCGCCGGCCTTTGCGCCGCCACCCGTTGCGGGGTTGGCACTGGGGGCGCGTTCCTTTGAGGCCGTCGCCTTCGTCTTTCCGGCGGCCATCCATCTCGACTTTGCGCGTGAGCGCTCGCCGTCGAATCCGCGCGCGCCGCCGCGGACGGCCTGAGTCTGTCTGCCCGGCGGAACCTTTCGCGGGCGTACCCATCCAAACATCAAACTGTCCGCGACCGGTAACGGCGCGACCTTCACTTCATGGAGCAACCATGTCCCAATTTTTTCGCATCGCCGCGCGTCCTATGCCCGGCAGCTTGTTGCGCAGCTTCGAGGCGCGCCTTGGCATCGCCGTACTGGCTTTTGCGCTGTTGTTCGCCGGCGCCCAGACCGGCTTCGCGCATGGGTTCAAGATCGGCGATCTCGAGATCGGGCACCCCTGGTCACGTGCAACGCCGGCAGGCGCCAAGGTGGCCGGCGGCTATTTCACCATCACCAACAAAGGCAGCACGTCGGACCGGCTGCTGTCGATTTCCACCGACATCTCGGACAAGGCCGAACTGCATGAAATGAGCGTCAAGGACGGTGTCATGACCATGCGGCCCGTTGCCGGCGGCCTGGAGATTCCGGCCGGCGGCAAGGTCGCACTGGCGCCTGGCGGCTATCATTTGATGTTCATCGGCCTGAAACGGCAACCCAAGCAAGGCGAAACCTTCTCCGCCACGTTGACCTTCGAGAAGGCCGGCACCGTCAGCGTCGACTTCGCCGTCGAGGGCATGGGCGGCGCCACGGACGACCATGCCGATTGATCGCACCATTTCGACAAAATCTGAAATCAGAGGGACCATTATGAACAAGTACCTTTTGTCGGCCGGTGCGCTTTTTCTCCTCGGGACAAGTGCTGTCTTCGCGCACATCACGCTCGAAACCCAGGAAGCGGCCGTCGGCTCGACCTACAAGGCTGTCTTGCGCGTGCCGCATGGTTGCGACGGCAAGGCGACGATCGCCGTGCGCGTGCAGATCCCGGAAGGGGTGATCGCGGTGAAGCCGATGCCGAAGCCGGGCTGGACGCTGCAGGTCAAGAAGGGCAAGTACGACAAATCCTACCAGCTCTACGGTCAGGCGGTGACCGATGGGGTCAAGGAAGTCGACTGGAGCGGCGGCAGCCTGCCGGATGAATTCTATGACGAGTTTGTATTCCGCGCGACGCTGACGGCCGATCTGCCCGTGGGCCAGAAGCTCTACTTCCCTGTCGTGCAGGAATGCGACGGCGCCGCCGATCGCTGGATCGAGATCCCGGCAGCAGGACAGGATGAAGACGCCCTGGAAAATCCGGCGCCCGGCATCAAGCTGTTGCCGAAGAAATGATGTCTTTCGGCGGCGCACTTCGTTCGCGGAATGCGCCGCCATTTCATGGCAATGGCATGATCGCGATATCCTCACTGCGGATGATTCACATGGCCAGCAAGCTCGTCAGCCGGGTTGCCGGGGGCTTTCTGGCGATGATGATGCTGCTCATCGCCATGGCCTCGACTAGTCCGGCCTTTGCCCATGCCGCGTTGATCAAGACCGACCCGGCCGACGGTGTGGTGCTGGCACAGGGGCCGGCACAGTTCTCGCTGACCTTCAGCGAGCCGGTCTCACCGCTGGTGCTGACGCTGGTGAAGCCCGACGGCACGCCGGTTCCGCTGACCGCTTTCCGCCTCAGCGACCAGACGGTCGAAATCGACAATCCGCAGGACCTCAAATCCGGCACGCATGTGCTGAGCTGGCGCGTCATCTCCGCCGATGGTCATCCGGTCGGCGGCTCGCTGCTGTTTTCCATTGGCGCACCAACGGAGCCGCCGGTCGCCTCCGAGGCCGTCGACTGGCCGCAGCGGTCGGCAATCTGGCTCGGCAAGGTTCTTCTCTACATTGGTCTTTTCCTTGGCGTCGGCGGCGCTTTCGCCCTTGCCTGGCTGACCCAGGGCGGGCCGTCCGGCCGGCGTTTCGCTATCGGGGCAATCCTGTGCGGGCTGGTCGCGGCCCCGCTGTCGCTCGGCTTGCAGGGGCTTGATGCGCTCGGGGCGCCGCTCTCCCATCTGGCGCAGCCGGTCATCTGGCGGACCGGGCTCGATACCAGCTTCGGCTGGACGGTGCTGGCCGCCTTGATCTCGCTGGGGCTCGGCCTGCTGTCGCTGGCCGGGCCACGTTTGGCCGCCAAGCCGGTCGCGCTGGCTGGACTTGCCGGTGTGGGTATTGCGCTGGCCGCCAGCGGCCATGCCAGTGCCGCCGAGCCGCAATGGCTGACGCGACCCATGGTGTTCCTGCACGGCGTCGGCATCGCCTTCTGGGCCGGCGCATTGATGCCGCTCTGTCTGGCGCTGAAAGGTCAGTCGGCGGAGGTCGCGCCATTCCTGCGGCGGTTCTCACGCATGATCGTGCCGGTGGTGGCCATGCTTGTCGCTGCCGGCATCGTGCTTGCCGTCATCCAGGTGCAGACGCTGGCGGCGCTGGTCAATACCGCCTATGGCAAGCTGCTCTTGATCAAGCTCGGGCTGCTGGTCTTCCTGTTCACGCTTGCCGCCGTCAACCGCTGGAAACTCACCGCATCGGCCGAGGCCGGAGCGACGGAAGTGCAGCGCAGGCTCGCCCGCTCGATCGGCGTCGAAATGCTGATCGTGCTGGCGATCTTCGCTGTTGCCGCGGGCTGGCGCTTCACGCCGCCACCACGGGCACTGGCGATCGCCGCGGCCCAACCGGTTTCGGTCCATATTCACGCGCTGCAAGCGATGGCGGATCTCAGCATCACACCCGGCCATGCCGGACCGGTCGTCGCCTCGATGATCATCATGACCGGCGATTTCGGACCGCTCGACGCCAAGGAGGTGACGCTGGTGTTGTCGAAGCCCGATTCAGGCATTGAGCCGCTCAAACGTGCCGCGACCAAGCCCGGCGATGGCAGCTGGCGTGTCGACGACCTCGTCATCCCGGTTCCTGGCCGCTGGACGGTGCGCATCGACATCCTGGTCTCGGACTTCGAGATGGTGAAGATCGAAGCGCCTGTCGATATCAGACCGTAAAAACTGGACCGCCAAGTGCCCCGAAACTTGGCCGATGCAACACAATTCGGCGAGGCGGTTGACGCGGCCCGAAAGGCCCGTCAATCATCTCGCCGAAGAATGGGCATCCCGGCAAACCGCGAGCTCGAACCAACAAGATCCGAAAGCAGGGAAGAAACGATGGAAAAAGCCGAAATCGGCCTGATCGGCCTTGGCACGATGGGCTCCAACCTGGCGCTCAACATCGCCGAGCACGGGCACCGCATCGCTGTCTTCAACCGCACCAGGGCACGCACCGACGCTTTCGTCGAGAATGCCGGCGCGCTGAAGGACATGGTGGTGCCTTGCTACAGCCTGGAAGAACTCGCCGCCGCGATCCGACCGCCACGCCCGATCATCATCATGGTGCTGGCTGGCAAGCCGGTCGACGAACAGATCGAAGCCCTGCGTGGCGTGCTGTCGGCCAACGACATCGTCATCGATGCCGGCAACGCCAATTTCCGTGACACGATGCGGCGCTTCTCCGAGCTTTCGGGCTCGGGTCTGACTTTCATCGGCATGGGCGTGTCCGGCGGCGAGGAGGGCGCGCGCCACGGGCCGTCGATCATGGTCGGCGGCACCGAGGATTCCTGGAAACGCGTCGAGAAGGTGCTGACCGCGATCTCCGCGAAATTCAACGACGAGCCCTGCGCGGCGTGGCTCGGCACCRACGGCGCCGGCCATTTCGTCAAGACCATCCATAACGGCATCGAATATGCCGACATGCAGATGATCGCTGAAATCTACGGCATCCTGCGCGATGGCCTCGGCATGGGGCCTAAGGATATAGGCACGGTGTTTTCCAACTGGAACAAGGGCAGGCTCAATTCCTACCTGATCGAGATCACCGCCAAGGTGCTGGCCGCAGACGATCCGAAGACCGGCAAGCCGGTGGTCGACATCATCCTCGACCGCGCCGGCCAGAAGGGCACCGGCAAATGGTCGGTCATCGAGGCGCAGCAACTCGGCATTCCGGCGACCGCGATCGAGGCGGCCGTGGCGGCGCGCGTGCTGTCGTCGATCAAGGACGAGCGGCAGGCGGCGGAAAAAGCCTATGGCAATATCGGCGTGACGAAGATTTCCGGCGACAGGGACGCATTGCTTGGAGATCTCGAACTGGCGCTTTTCGCAGGCAAGATCGCCGCCTACGCGCAAGGCTTTGCGGTGATGAGCGGCGCCTCCAAGGAGTTCAACTGGAACCTGCCGATGCCGACCATCGCCAGGATCTGGCGCGCCGGCTGCATCATCCGCTCGCAGATGCTCGACACCATGGCCGAGGCGTTCGGTTCCGGCGGCGCATCGACCAATCTTCTGATGGCGCCGGCCTTTATCGCCCTGATGCAGGAAGCGCATCCGTCGCTGCGGCGTATCGTGGCAAGGGCATCGGAGGCAGGCTCCCCGGTGCCGGCGCTGTCTTCCGCACTTGCCTATTTCGACAGTTACCGCCAGGGCCGCGGCACCTCGAACCTGATCCAGGCGCAACGCGACTTCTTTGGCGCGCACGGCTTCGAGCGTATCGACGGACCGGGTGCATTCCACGGGCCGTGGGGCAGCGGTGCGGCTGGCTGAAAAATGGCTAATCCAGCGAGCGCCGATAGGCCAGGACCTCGCTCGGTACGCTCAGGCTCTGCAGCGTGCCGGGCGCGGCGCCGCCGATCCAACCGAGAACGGAGCGGGCGAGTTCGGAGCCCGCCAGCCGGAAATTCTCGTTGACGACCAGCAATTCCGTGCGAAACAGATGCAGCAGGTCCGACGATTGCTTGGACACGACATCGACGTCACGACCAAGCTTGAGGCCGGCATCCTCGATGCCGGCGACGATGGCCAGTGTCGCGGCGGCGGCGCTGCTGACGAAGCCGTCCGGCCGGTCTTCGCGGCGCATCACTTGCGCGGTCCGGCTCCGGATCTGCTCGATCGTATGGTCGATAGAAACAGTGTTGAAGGGGACTTCACTGGCGCCGACCTCGCTCAGCGCATCGGCAAAGCCGTTGACGGTATGACTGTGGTAGGTCAGCCCGACGGGCGGTGACAACAAAGCGAGCCGGCGGCGGCCGATGCCGGCCAGACGACGCACGGCTTCCACCGCAAAAGCGTAGTTGTCGAAATCATGATAGGGGTGGACCAGCCCCATATCGGTGCGGCCATGCGTGGCAAAGGGAATGCCGTGCTCCAGCATGTAGCGGGCCCGTGGGTCATTCGGCTGCGTGCGTGAGATGATGACGCCGTCGGCCGAGCCCGTCTCGACCAGATAGCGTATGGGGTCGAGCGGATCCTGCGAGCGCGAATAGGGCGTGACGATCAGATGGTAGGGTGTGTCGGCAATGACCTCCGAAACGCCGTAGATGATGTCCGAGACGAAGCTCATGATCTCGCGCTCGGTGTTGAGCACGAGACTGATGACATTGGTCCTGCCGGTGCGCAGGCGCACGCCGGCGCGGTTCGGCCGGTAGCCGATCTGCTTGGCGACTAGCTGGACACGGCGCCTTGTTTCGGCGCCGATTTCCGGAGCGTCCTTCAAGGCCCGCGACACGGTGGTGACGCCGAGCCCGGTCATGAAGGCAAGCGTCTTCAACGTCGGCCGTCCCTGCGCCAACGCCTCTTCGTTGTTTTCCGTACGCCGTTTGTCCATTCGTCCCGCCCGTCAGGCGCATAGCAGCCGCAGGCCGGATCGGCAATCGCCGCCACAGCGATACGGTATGCGTTCCAGCCCCGGCAAGCGTCAATATACTGAAACGTTACAGATTGCCAATATCGAGATGCCGCCACTCGCGGCGAGGCCGACGGCTGTCTTGCGGAAATCCATTGGGATTGCAGAAGAAATCGCTTTTGTCATCGCCTTTGCCGGCTTTCACGCGCAGTTTGATGTCCTGCAGTGCAGCGATCCATGC